>NZ_JAIVFR010000443.1 GCF_020829685.1 Nostoc sp. CHAB 5715
GTGTAGTCAAAAAAACTAGAGCCAAATTCCCTTCAAAGAAACCGATACATAAAGGGCAAGGAGCTAAATTAGAAACACTCACTTTTTCTCTACTCAACACTGCTTAGAGCTTAACCGAACCGTATTGGCACACGACCAAGGGAGACGGGTATTAATTATCACCCATCGTATTCAATTAGGTGAGGCATTGTGTAATCGGTTTGGTGTTAACTATGTTACCGAAGTCCGCACGAATGAAACAGGCACATTGTTGGGATACGGGGTGTGCGTGGATTCACTGCATCAGGAAAGTCAGGCGCGATTCAACCCCAACGACTGGGCGAATGATGTCATTATTATTGATGAATGTGACCAAGTATTCTGGCATTTGCTCAACTCTGGTACGGAAGTACAGAAGCGTAGGGTATCCGTTCTCAAGAACCTCAAGCAGTTAGTGCAGAATGTTCTAGGCAGCAGTCAGGGAAAGATTTACCTATCTTCTGCTGATGTGTCCGACACAGATGTAAAATACGTTCTTTCTTTGGCGGGAGAATATCGAGTCAATCCGTTCGTAATCGTCAACAATTATCGCCACGTAGCGGGAAACTGTTACAATTATCCTGGCAACAGCCCGAAGAATCTGATTGTCGCATTGGATAAGGCGATCGCCGCAGGGGGACATCATCTACTCTGCTGCTCTGGTCAAAAAGCCAAGTCCAAATGGGGAACCCAGGCAGTTGAAGAACGATTTCGCCGCAAATTCCCACACCTGCGAATCCTCAGAATTGACAGTGAATCTGTTGCAGACCCCTCACATCCAGCGTTCGGTTGTATCGCTCACCTGAACGAGATTCTCACCCAGTATGATTTGGTTATCGCATCTCCAAGTCTTGAAACTGGGGTTAGCATCGACATTCGAGGACATTTTGATGGTGTTTGGGGGATTTTTCAGGGTGTGCAGCCGGTTAACTCTGTGCGGCAGATGTTGGCACGGGTTAGGGAAACTGTTGACCGTCATATTTGGGTGAGAGAGTGGGGGATGTCGGTTGTAGGGAATGGCTCTACATCTATTGGGGGATTGCTCAGAAGTCAACACGTCGCAACACAAGCTAACATTGCGCTGTTGTCGGCGGCGGACAATGACGATTACAGCTTTGTTGATCAGAACTTTCAGCCCGAATCTTTGCAGACTTGGGGCAAACGTGGTTCCGTGATTAACGTTGAGATGCGGCGCTATCGAGAATCTGTGCTTGCGGGTTTGGTCGAAGATGGTTACACCATTATTGATGCCTTGGATGCTGACGATGATGAGAGCGGGGCAGTTATCGAGTCGGTTAAAGCCGCGTCTGTTGAATTGTATACTGCTGAATGTGAAGCGATCGCGGATTCTCCAACCATCTCTGATGCCGAACTCAAGAAGCTGCAAGACACAAGGGCGAAAACCAAAACCGAAAGACATCAGCAGCGCAAGGCTGAATTATCCCGTCGCTACGAAATTGACGTAACCCCTGAGCTTGTCGAGAAAGATGACGACGGCTGGTATCCTCAACTGCGGATGCACTATTATTTGACGCTGGGACGGGAATTTCTGACGAACCGTGATACTAAACGAGCAAAAGCGCAGTTAGAATTGGGGGAGAATTCGATTTGGAAACCGGATTTTAACAAGGGGCAGATGTTGCCATCGGTGCTGTTGTTAGAAGAACTGAATCTGTTGCAGTTGCTTACACCTGGGGAACGGTTACGCTCTTCTGACGAGGCAATGCAGGAATTTAAAGCACTGGCACTAAAGCATCGGCACGTTATCAAGAATTACTTGAATGTTAGTATCTCGGAAAAACTGACTCCGATAGCGATCGCACAGAAGTTACTTGGAATTATGGGCAGATTGGGTCCTGAATCTGATTGCGCTCAAACCCCATAAACGGCTCTATTTTCAGCGTGGTTTCTATGCCCTATCCCTTATGCAGCAACCTTTATAGGTACGTTGTCACCCTGTGAGGTGTTTCACTACCCTGGCTACCAAGAAACTGCTACGAGAGAATCGGAGTTTTGGGATTTGAGATCGCGCCCCTGAGTCGCACTTGACGCTCAAGCCGACCCTTTTCAAGAGGTATCTAGAACTTTTGATACCCACAAGAAGACTTTTCAAACATCCTTTCCTAATGTTTTTTTTACCACAGAATACATTCGTGACAGGTTAAGGCAAAATAAATTTTGTAAATAAATGATGCGATCGCTAAGTTAAAACTTGTGTTTTCTACCGCAATTTTCGCCAATATTTTAAGCATTAAGGAATAAGAATTTAAAAAGCTTTGACGTAGCCTGACAAAGAAATGGTATCAGATACTCATCTAATATAAAATTCCGCCTATGCGCCTGACTTCACTGGATGTTTTTCGCGGCATTACGATCGCTGCGATGATTCTCGTCAATATGGCGGGTGTCGCAGATGATGTATATCCTCCCTTAGCCCACGCCGATTGGCACGGTTGCACACCAACTGATTTGGTATTTCCCTTCTTTCTCTTCATTGTTGGTGTAGCGATGACTTTCTCGCTGTTAAAGTACACCGAAGGTAATAAACCAACCTCAACTATTTACAGGCGGGTATTGCGCCGCGCTGCCATTCTCTTTGCCTTGGGATTGCTGCTAAATGGCTTTTGGAATCAGGGTGTTTGGACTTTTGACTTAGAACAACTGCAACTCGTAGGGCACGACTTTTATATGTTCCGCAACTCTGAAACTGGAGAGATTAATGTAATTTACGAACGCAACCACGGCGGTTATGGTGTGATCCATCCCCGCAATGGTAACGGCCATACTAACGGTAAGAATGGTAAAGCAACCCAGACTAATATTGTCATGCCGGAAAAGTTGCACTCGAGTAAATAGGGAGTAGGGAGTAGGAGATGAGGGAGATGAGGGAGATATGCAAGAAATAACTCCTCACTCCTAACTCCTAACGGGACTTCAAAAAAATTGCTGGATGTGCTAAAATATGACCATCCAGCAACAATATCATGTAATTTCTAGTAAAGTTACTGTTTAGTAGTGTAAATTATTCTACGGTAACACTTTTAGCGAGATTTCTTGGCTGATCGACATCCAAACCACGACGGGCGGCAATATGATAAGCCAATAATTGCAAAGGAACTACTGTCAGAATCGGAGAAAGTAATTCTTCTACATGAGAGACGGGAAGAAGATCGTTAAAAATTTCCGCAGCTTCGCCATCGTTGACGGGAGTCACGCCAATTAACCGAGAATCTCTAGCTTTAGCTTCCTGGGCATTAGAAATAACTTTTTCGTAAACACTACCAGGTATTGCGATCGCAACTACTGGTACTTTCGCATCTAATAGAGCGATCGGGCCATGTTTCATCTCTCCAGCCGGATACCCTTCGGCATGAATATAGCTGATTTCTTTTAATTTCAACGCCCCTTCCAAAGCAATAGGAAAGTTAATTCCTCTTCCCACAAAAATGAAATCTTGAGTTTCGGCGAATTCGTGGGCTAGCTGTTCGGTTAAACGTTCCTGACTTTCCAAAGTTGCCTCAATTTCTTTAGGAATTTGCCGCAACCCATTAATAATTTTCTCTAAAATATCTTTTGAAACTGTCTGACGACGAGCTGCTAAATCCAATGCCAATGCATAAAACGCCATCAGTTGAGCAATAAAAGTTTTTGTTCCCGCTACGCTAATTTCAATTCCCGCTAGGGTACTGATGATGTGCGGTACCATACGACCGAGGTTGCTTTCTGGGCGATTAGTAATGCCTAAGAGTCGCGCTTGATATTTGGGTTCTTTCCCTTGGCGGCGTTCTTTTTCCATCGCCAAAGCTGCTAGGGTATCAGCAGTTTCACCTGATTGGGTAACGCCAATAATTAATGTATTAGCTGTTAGAGGTGATGGTGCATAGCGATACTCTGAGGCGTAATGAACTTGAGTTGAAATCCCTGCTAGTTGTTCGATTAAATATTTTCCGATTAATGCTGCGTGCCAACTCGTACCACAGGCGACGATCTGAATTTGTTCTAAATCGGTGTATAAATCCGCAGGTAAACCAAGATTGATTGGCGATTCGGTAGATTCGGCTGGATTAAAGTAAGCGTCTAAACTAGCTCTTACTACCCCTGGTTGCTCATGAATTTCTTTGAGCATGAAGTGTTTGAATCCCTGCTTTTCTACCATTGCAGGATTGAAGTTGAGCAGTCGGGGTTGTTTTTTCAACCTGTCGCCAGCAAAATTGTAAATCTCAACGCCCAAAGGTGTAAGGCGGGCAATTTCGCCATTTTCTAGAGGTAGCACTGCACGAGTGTAAGAAACGATCGCAGGCGTATCAGACGCACAGAAGAACTCCCCTTGCCCAAAACCAATTACCAAAGGCGCTTGCTGGCGAACAACAATCAATTCATCGGGGTAGTCAGCAGAAATAACTGCGATCGCAAATGCTCCGTGCAAGTGGTTAACTGCTTGGCGAATTGCCTCTAATAAGGGGGATGAGGCAGATGAGGGAGATGAGGGGGGAAGATTCTTTAAAAATTCGGCGATGAGATGGGGAATGACTTCGGTATCAGTTTCAGAAAGAAACTTGTGTCCTTTTCCTTTGAGTTCCTCGCGTAAGTCGCGGTAATTTTCGATAATGCCATTTTGTACCACCGCCACTCGCTTTGCCGTATCCATGTGGGGATGGGCATTGTACTCTTCTGGTTTACCATGAGTTGCCCAGCGAGTGTGACCAATACCAATTTGGGCAGGGGCTTCTATTTGTTCCAGTTTAGAACGCAGGTTATACAGTTTGCCCTTTGCCCGCACACAATTAACCTCACCTTCCCAAACAGTAGCGATTCCAGCAGAATCGTAACCCCTATACTCTAGTTTTTCCAGTCCAGCCAGTAAAATGTCTGTCGCCGCTTGAGTGCCTATATATCCAACGATTCCGCACATTGTTCACACCACTTCTTTTTCAAGATGATTAGATCCAGTATAGTTGGTAGCACAAAGTAGACATTTTGCAAATATAGCAATCCGATTTGATTTCTGAACTTCTTTGTGTAGGCAGGGAGTAGGGAGTAGAGACGCGATTAATCGCGTCTGTACTAGGGAATCAGCCTTTTCGAGTTGAGGGCGAGTTATTTCAAAAATCAAATAGGAGTCCTATAAAAAAGGGAGTAAATTACTCCCTCTGCCACTAGGTATTTTTAAAGATGCTTGCTATTAAGAAACTTTAAAAGTTTTGAACACTGAGTTCTGAGTTCTGAATTCCTTTAGCGTCGCGGGGCGTAGCCCGTGCTGAGTGAAGAATCAAGAAATTGTTTTTTTGATTTACTTCTTTTGCCTCAGGACTCAAGACTCAGAACTCAGAGAGAACTCTGAGCAAAGCAAAGGCTTGCGCTCAACCTTTCTGGAAGAACGGTTGGGGAGTAGACCCGCGTAGCGATCAGAAGTTCGGTGACTTAGCACTGAGCTTTTTAGTAAGCCAGACCCATACTGCGAGTTGTTTCAGCGCCCAGGTAAACCCGGATGCTCAAAAAGTCGGTGGGACAAGCAGTTTCGCAGCGCTTACAGCCCACACAGTCTTCTGTACGGGGTGAAGAGGCAATTTGAGCAGCTTTACAGCCATCCCAAGGAACCATCTCCAGTACATCAGTAGGGCAAGCGCGGACGCATTGGGTGCAACCAATGCAGGTGTCGTAGATTTTTACGGTATGAGACATTGAAAAAACCGCTCCTTTCGAGTGTTCTTCTCTGCGAAAGAATCATAATCAACGCATAGTTTACCGCAGTGGTTGATAGGCCGTAATCAAAAGGCTACATAACTTCAAACAATGTAATGAGCACCCTTGATAAGTGGTTTTTCCGAGATTGTCCCTATTGCTTTATTAATTAGCAACATGATCAAAGCGTATTTACC
>NZ_JAIVFR010000444.1 GCF_020829685.1 Nostoc sp. CHAB 5715
TGAAAGCGGCGGGAAACTCCATCCCCTCGTGGGTGGAGAGGGATAGCCGCCCCGCCGCTTTGGGCATTGGGCATTGGTAACTTCTTCCCCATGCCCCATGCCCGATTCCCCATGCCCAAAAACTCCACCCACAAGGGGATGGAGTTTTTCATCAAGTTATGCGCTGGCGCTGGAGGCAATTGCTAGACTTTTAGCACAAGGCGAGGAGTGTTTCATTACTCCTCAAGTGCTGATAGAGTTTTGGGTAGTTGCTACTCGCCCAATTGCTGTCAATGGTTTAGGGTGGAATGCCGAACAGACACACACAGAGCTGGAACAAATTCTTGAGCAGTTTACGTTACTTGAAGACAATCCGCAGATATTTACCCATTGGTTGAATTACGTCACCACTTATAAAGTCATGGGTAAGCGCGTCCACGATGCGCGATTAATTGCTGTGATGTTAACACATGGAGTAACGCATTTGCTGACTTTCAATATAGACGATTTCACCAGCACAGCAGGTATTGTCGTTGTGCATCCACAGACCGTGATTGATAGTCCATAAGGTTTGGGAACAAAAGCAGAGAAATTAAAAAACAGAATAATCTTTCTCAGAATGCGATTAAAAGCTGAAGCCAAGCAAAAAAGACTCGCTTCTGGAATTCAGTTGTCATTACCTCTATGTATTTAAATACTGGTAAGCATCACCATATATCTGCCTTTACAATAAAAGCGATCGCATTATCCCCTACACCTACCACCTCAAACCAGGAGTTTATAGTCTGCACTACTTTTTCAGTTTTTCAGACTTCACAACTACCCATTGCGTCACACCCGCCATTCCTCGCCAGCCCAAAAATTTACCAATAGGTTCCGCCCGTTGAATGGCAATACGAGTTAAATCACCACCGACTCGTTCATGCCATTGAAATAAAGTTTGCTCACCCTCTACCGTCACCACATTTGCCACCAAACGTCCACCCGATCGCAGTGCTTCCCAGCAAACATCAAAAAGTCCCGTTGCTGTCACCCCACCACCAATAAAAATAGCATCTGGTGCAGGTAAATCTTTCAGAACATGGGGCGCTTTACCTTCAATGATTTGCAGATTTGGAGTACCGAGAGTAGCGGCATTATCGGCAATATATAGTAGTCTAGAAGCATTTTGTTCGATCGCAATTGCCCGACACCGAGCATTACTCCGCATCCATTCGATGGAAATTGAGCCGCAACCCGCGCCAACATCCCACAATAATTCTCCCGGCGTGGGTGCTAAAGCTGCTAGGGTAATTGCCCTAACTTCACGCTTCGTTAACTGTCCATCGTGGTGGTAGGCGTTATCTGGTAATCCTGGTAATCTTGGTAATGGGATAACCCCAGCATCAGCAATACAATCAACTGCGATCGCATTCAACGCCGCAACTTCAGTTTCACTCCAAGATGCAGCCGTACCTTCCACAATTCTTTCATGAGCGCCGCCCATACGCTCCAATACGGTGATTTTACTGCCACCATAGCCGCGATTTGTCAAAATTTCGGCAACAATGGCGGGTGTGTCCTTCCCTTCACTCAAAATCAACAGCCGCGCTTTTGGGTAAATGTAAGACTGGAGTAGGGATGATGGACGACCATTCAAACTCAAGGTTTCCACCTCAGTTAAAGACCATCCAACCCTGGCACAGGCGAGGCTGAAGGCTGAAGGTGCGGGGATAATCGTCATTTGGGAGACAGGAATTCGCCGCATCAAGGTGACACCAATTCCATAACACATAGGATCGCCACTTGCAAGTACGCAGATTGACTCACCCCGACGCTGGATGATTTCCTCAACTGAAGCGCTAATGGGGGATGTCCAGACTAGTTTCTCACGTTGGTCATCTGTAGGGAGCATTGCTAAATGGCGATCGCCTCCTACAATTAGTTTAGCTTGATCGACTAGAGAACGAGCGATCGCGCTTAACCCCTGTAATCCATCTTCCCCAATGCCGACGATAGAAAGCCATTTCTCTGTCATGCTAATTCATGATTAATAACTAAGATTTGACGCTAATTCTAATTCTGAATTATTCCGTCAATTTTGGTAAGATATAGTTCATAGTGCTGGATTGAGGATAACAGGATGAACTCACTCCCAGAAATAGAAGCCGCTATTATGCAACTGTCTGAAGGCAAAATCCGGGATTTATCAAACTGGCTTCAAGAATATCTTAATGATGCTTGGGACAAGCAAATTGAAGCAGATGCAAAATTAGGTCGATTGGATCAGTTAATTCAGCGTGCAAAAGCAGATATTGAAGCTAATCGGGTGAAACCGTTAGATGAAATCTTTAACAACCCCTGATTTTTGGCGCTCTTATGCCGCACTTTCAACTGAAGTTAAAGAGCAAGCTAGAAAGGCGTATCGTCTTTGGATTAATAATCAATTTCATCCGTCTTTGATTTCAAAAAAGTAGGAAAATTTGCTCATAAATAGCCATTTGTTTGAGTCTATTCCGAATTTTTAGATTCACATTATTTTATGGTTTTTGCTACATGGACGTAAACTATTACGATCTAGCGGATGAGTTACAAAATAGTCTTCGAGCCATTTACATCCCCGTGTTAATAAATCATCTAAATCCAAACTCCACAAAATCACCTTACCATCCTTACTAGCAGAGGCAATAATCTTATTATCAGGACTGAAACTGACGCTTGTCACTGAAGCGCTATGTCCAGTCAACGTAGTAATGGGAGTTCCATCTATTTGCCAAAGTTTGATAGTTTTGTCTTGGCTAGCAGAAGCAATAATCTTGTTATCGGGGCTGAAGCTAACGCTTGTCACTGAAGCGCTATGTCCAGTCAACGTAGTGATAGGAGTTCCATCTATTTGCCAAAGTTTGATAGTTTGATCTGTACTTCCAGACGCAATGATTTTGCTATCAGGGCTAAAACTGATACTATTAATACCCTTTCTATGTCCAATCAGAGTAGTAATTAAAGTTCCATCTAAGTCCCAAAGTTTGATAGTTCCATCCTCGCCATCGCCACCAGAAGCAATAATTTTACCATCGTGGCTAAAACTGACACTTGTTACCCAATTTTTATGTTCACCGAAGGTTTTAATTAAAGTTCCGTCCGACTTCAAAAGTTTAATAGATCCTTTATCGGTACCAAAAGCAATTATTTCTTGATGAGGATTGAAACTAACACTTGCTACCCCTTTGTACTCAGTCAGAGGATGAATTAGAGTACCATCAAGCTGGAAAATTTTAGCAATTAGTTGATCGGTACCAATGGCAATAGTTCTATTATCATGGCTAAAGCTGATACTATTTACCCAACCTTGATGTCCTGTGAGGTTAGCAATTAAAGTTCCATTTTGCTGCCATAGTTTCACAGTACCATCGTCACCGCCAGAAGCAATTATTTTACCATCACGGCTAAAATTTAGGCTGGTTATCCCGCGTTTATGCCCAGTTAATTTAGTCATCATATCTGCGTTCAGCTTCCAGAGTTTCACAATTCCGTCTCCACTACCAGAAGCAATAATTTTGTCATCTTGACTCCAACTCACGCTAGCGACTGAATCGCCATGTCCAACTAGGGTATTAATTAGAGTACCATCTAGTTGCCAAATTTTTACAGTTTGGTCACTACTACCAGAAGCGATTATTTTACCATCTTGGCTGAAACTGACACTATTTATCCAACCTGTATGCCCCTCGAAAGTTCTAATTAAAGTACCATCAGTTTTCCAAAGTTTAATAGTTTTGTCATCGCTACCGGAAACAATGTTTTCTCCATCTTTGCTAAAATTAATACTTGTTACCCAACCTTTATGCCCAATAATGGTTGTGATGAAAGTTCCATCACTTTTCCATAGTTCAATATTTCCTTCTTCGTTACCAACGGCAATAATTTTGCCATTAGGGCTGATGGTAGCACTGGTGATTGCATTACTTTTGAGTGATATAGTTTTAATCAGAGTACCATCTGACTGCCAGAGTTTTACAGTGCCATCTTTGCTAGCAGAGGCAATAGTGCTATCGGCACTAAATGTAGCACTAATTACCCAACTTTGATGTCCAGAGAGGGTTTTAATGAGAGTACCATTTCGCTGCCAGAGTTTAATAGTTCCGTCTTGGCTAGCAGAAGCAATAATTTTGCTATCCTCGCTAAAACTAATACTTCTCAGCTTATTTTTATGCCCAATAAGGGTAGCGATCGCAGTTCCATTATGATTCCATAATTTAATAGTACCATCATCACTACCAGAAGCAATAATTTTGCCATCAGGGCTAAAAGTTAGATTATTGAGTATTGTTTGACCAGTATCAAATTGATTATATTCATGAATTTTGACGAGGATATTTAGTAAAGCAGACAAGGGAGTGATTGTTTGATATTCTCCCAAATCAGACTGATTTTTCACAAGATATTTTAAATCTTGTCCAGCCTTCATAGCTAAAAGTAAAGCTTCAAGTTGTTTAGATTGAAATTGTTGTGCAGCGTTATAACCAACTTGTGTAAGTCTTGTAGCTTCTTTAGCTGTTTGCAGTTGATTTTGTCCGACAATCACACTTAGTAGTATCAGGATAGTTGCGATACTTCCCCCAATCCAAACTATGTATTTTGCTTTTTTATTTGCATCAGCTAACTTTTGTTTAACGGTTAGATTAGCTTTGGTTAATTTTTGACTAGCTGATGCTAATTTCTGATTTACCTCAATTTGTAATTCTGTAGCAACTTTTTGACTTTCTTGCAAAAATTCATAATCTAAATTACTTAAACTTTTGTCAACCGCCCAGACTAACGCCTCATCTAAAGCTTTTCCTCGCAATAGCCAAGATTGCTCTTTGTGAGAATTAAACCAGTTATTAATTGCTTCACTATAAGGGCGGAGTTTATCTAATTCTTGCCTGAGCCATTGTTGATTAAAGACTGCTTTATAGATAAAATTATATACTTTTAAATAACCGTCTTGTTTAACTACTAAACCTGATAATCTTAATTCTGTCTGCTCTTGACTGCCATCTATAATAACTCCTTGACTTGAGTGCAATACTTGCTGATATAATCCTAGTAATCTGCCAGCTTTTTGTTCATTTCGTAGCAGGCGATCGCTAAAGATGGAAAATTGATAGCAGCTATTATCAACATTGGCTACATCAAATACGAAAATGGAGATGTAGAAGGGGCAATACAGCAGTGGCAAAAAGCAGTTCAAATTAATGGTAGTGTAGCAGAACCACAAATGGCGATCGCAGTTGCTTTATATGCCAAAGGTGAGCAACAAAAAGCTCTCAACATGGCACAAGCAGCTTTGCGTTTAGATAAAAGCTTTGCTAATGTTGACGTTCTCAAACAAAATCTTTGGGGGACGCGCTTAATAACAGAGGGAGAAAAACTATTCTCTCATCCTAGTATCCAAGCATTGCGAACAAAGCAGCCTTAAACACAGGCATTGAGAACAAGATCCCCGACTTTTTAGAGAAATCAGGGATCTGAGTGTACTACACAAAAAAAAACCGCCTGTGCGGATTTGAAAACTCATCAAATAATTGTTATGTTTTCTACTCAAACGGGGGCAAATTATTGGGGTCAATACCCTGAGATTGTAAATAAGCAATCAGTCGTTCTTTTTGCTGGCGTTCTTGTTGGGCGCGTTGACGTTCTTGTTCGGCGCGTTGACGTTCTTGTTCAGTTCTTTGGCGTTCTTGTTCAGTTCTTTGGCGTTCTTGTTCAGTTCTTTGGCGTTCTTGTTCAGAACCTACACCCCTTGTTCCTCCGGTTTCATCAAGTAGACGGGTAACTCTTGGTCAGTACATCATATTGCACTGGCGCGGACGCCTTCCCCTGGCCGTAAGCTACTGGATCAACAGCAGCTTGCTGTCCCTTCTTGCATACATAGCTATCGGCGCGATG
>NZ_JAIVFR010000445.1 GCF_020829685.1 Nostoc sp. CHAB 5715
TCACAATTGTGGAAGCGAAGAAAAATGATGTTGAAGGTGGGTTAGGACAGTGCATCGCCCAAATGGTGGCGACGGATTTATTCAATCGTTCATCTGGACAAGCAGAAATACCTGTGTATGGATGCGTGACAACAGGAGAAGTATGGCAGTTTCTTCAACTTTCGCAAAAAGAGGCTTTGCTTGATAAGCAAAGATATTACTTGGATAACGTAGGAGCCATTTTGGCAATTGTACAGACAATTGTTCAGCAATTCAGGAGTTAATTTGTGTAACACTTTGTTCTAGCGCAGAGCAGCACGAACAGTATCTTTACGGAACTCTTAAAACATCAGCATCAATCCTGAAATTTAACTTTATTTATAAACCATTTCCATCTTCAAATTCTCAATCTCCAATCTCAATTTGTCATTTTCCATCCTCAACTTTGCATTCTCCTCCCTAATCAACTCAATTTCATTCCTCTTACTCAAAGCCTGATTAATCGCCAACTTTCGCATATCTAGCGAAAACCAACGCTGATAAGTTTGGGTATGAACCTGCACACTATGCCCCAAATTATCCGCCGCAGCTTTAATTGGTATGCCTAAAATATGCGCCCGAATTGCCCAAGCGTGACGTAAATCATAAGGCTTAAAATCTAATCCTATCTTGCGGAACCACCAACTAACTCGCTGTGTTAACGCCGTTATCTCTGCATGATTGGTGTTATCTTTTTTAGCGATCGCACCCCTTAACATCTCTAAATATTTAGGATTTCTCAAATCAAAATCCTCAATCCATTGCCTATATAATGGTAATGCTTGTCTTTCACCAGTTTTACAATCCTTATGAACTTTCCATGTCAAATCTGTATTTTCTTGGCTCAACCACCAATCAACATCAGGATTAATAAAAAGTTCTCGTGGACGTAAACCAAAAACTGCTAACATTCCATACGTCCAGCGCCAAAGTTGCCAACTCTCTTGAACATTTTGATTAACTTGATTACCTCTATTATTAAGATAATCCTCAAACTTAATAATTACCTCAGATATTTCCGCATCGGTTGGTATATTTCGGGAATTCTTCTCAGGCATTTTGGAATATTTAGATAAATCAATTTCGATGTTGAATGTTACGCAAAACGCAGCTATAGCTTTAGCTGCATTATATTTAGCCCATTCTTTATCAATTTGTTCAATTGAACTGATCATATTTTCAGCAGTAGCTAAATCTTTGGGATTCGTAAATCTCTTGGTTCGGGAAAAGTAATAAAAAAAAGTATGTTCGCTTTTAGTAGTTCGTTTATGAGTTTTAAAATACTCTTCTTCAAATTCTTCGAGTAATTCTCCTATGGTTTTAAAATCTTTTTTAATTGCTTCATTACCTAAATATTTATCATTCCATTCAAAGGTTTTTCGAGCGATTAACTTCCCTAATTCATAGGCTTCTTCCTCAGCCGTCTTGAGTCCATCCAAGTTAGCGGGAATATTCAAACTGAGATTATATTGCTTTCTTCCAGTTCCATTACTGTCCTTGTCTCCCGGTTTAATTGGCAACGTCGCCCGTAATTGCAGACTTCCATTCGATTCTCTAATTGTCACCTTTGCCTTTGCAGACTTCAAACGCAGATTAACTTTCTCTAATTCCAGTAGTACTTTTGCTCTCATCGTGCGCTCTTTGTTGCTGTGATTGCAGAGATGAACACAAACACCAGGCGGTGTTGCATATTTGCAGGATGATTTTGCTGGTTTTGTGGGATGGGCATCTTGCCCGTCCCTTGTATTTCCAGGCGGGCAGGATGCCCACCCTACAAGAATCATCACTTGATTCAGCAACGCCCTGGCTTAGGACAACATTTAGATGATGCGTGAGTCCTGAACCTGATTATGCATCGCTGTGTTTTTAGCCTATATTTAGCTTAAAAATAAATGTGTTCTCAGCGAACAATGTTTAGCACAGACACTGTTTACTGCAAACATTAGGCTGTTGAGAAGAATTAAACCACAAAAAGGACTACTCCGGCCCTTATCACGGTTATGACGGCTTTGCCATTTTCGCACGCGACATGGACTTGGCACTCAACAGCCCAACCTGGTCATTAATTGGCGCTCCTTGGAATGAAAAAGCTCAGGCTAAGAAGGCTGAAGCTAAGACTAAGGCTGCCGTTTAGGGAAATGGGAGAGTGAGATAAGTAAGGATAACCTGGGGCTAAAACCCCAGGGGGGAGTTGGGAATCCAAAATTCAAAACTAAAAAATTAAAAATTTCTTTTGATTTTTGCATTTTGAATTTTGAATCATATTCCCACTCCCTACTCCCTATTCCCCACTCCCATTTCAATTATTAAAGAATTCAGTAAGCTTGGAGATCCAGAAATGCCTCAGAATCCAGAAAAAATTCAAGATCACGTTGAGTTATTCCACCAACCGGAGTACCAACAGCTATTTGAAAACAAAAAGCAGTTTGAAAACGGTCACGACGCTGAAGAAGTACAACGGGTTGCAGAGTGGACGAAGGGTTGGGATTATCGTGAAAAGAACTTTGCTCGTGAAGCTTTAACCGTTAACCCTGCTAAAGGCTGCCAACCATTAGGAGCAATCTTTGCTGCTGTTGGTTTTGAAGGTACTCTACCTTTTGTTCAAGGTTCTCAAGGTTGCGTTGCTTACTTCCGCACCCACTTAACCCGTCACTACAAAGAGCCATTCTCTGGTGTATCTTCTTCAATGACTGAAGATGCAGCCGTGTTTGGTGGTCTGCAAAACATGATTGACGGCTTGGCGAACTCTTACCAACTCTACAAGCCCAAGATGATCGCTGTCTGCACCACCTGTATGGCAGAAGTAATTGGTGATGACTTACAAGCTTTTATCAACAACTCTAAGCAAGCTGGTTCAGTTCCTCAAGATTTCCCAGTACCTTACGCTCACACCCCTAGCTTTGTCGGTTCCCACATCACTGGTTACGACAACATGATGAAGGGAATTCTTTCTAACCTGACCGCAGGTCATAAGCAAGAAACCAGCAATGGTAAAATCAACTTCATCCCAGGTTTTGACACCTATGTAGGCAACAACCGCGAAATCAAGCGGATTGCTTCTTTGTTCGGCTTTGACTACACAATTCTAGCTGACAACAGCGACTACCTGGATTCACCCAACACAGGTGAGTTCGATATGTATCCAGGTGGAACAAAGCTAGAAGATGCAGCAGATTCAATTAATGCTAAAGCTACGATCGCTCTGCAAGCACACTCTACCCCCAAAACCCGCGAGTACATTGAAAAAGAGTGGAACCAACCAACCTCAGTTTCCCGTCCTTGGGGTATTAAGGGTACAGATGAGTTCTTGATGAAACTCAGCGAACTGAGTGGTATCCCCATTCCCGAACAATTGGAAATTGAACGCGGTCAGGCAGTTGATGCCATGACTGACTCTCACGCATGGCTTCACGGCAAGCGCTTCGCTATCTACGGCGAACCAGATTTAGTATACAGCGTTGTTGGCTTTATGCTAGAAATGGGTGCTGAACCTGTGCATATCTTGGTTCACAACAGCAACGAAGTATTTGAAGCAGAAATGAAAGAACTGCTTGCTTCTAGCCCCTTTGGTAAGAATGCAACTCTTTGGCCTGGTAAAGACTTGTGGCACATGCGTTCTTTGTTGTTCACCGAACCCGTAGACTTCCTGGTTGGTAACACCTATGGTAAGTACCTGTGGCGTGACACCAAGATTCCCCTCGTGAGAATCGGCTACCCCATCATGGATCGTCACCACTTACACCGCTACGCCACCATTGGTTATCAAGGTGTAATCAACCTCCTCAACTGGACTGTAAACACCCTGTTTGAAGAAATCGATCGCAACACCAACATTCCTTCTAAGACAGATATTTCCTACGACTTGATTCGTTAGAAATTGCGTAGAAACACAACGTGTTAATTAAGGGTAAAGAAGGGGAGTAGGGAATAGGGAGTAGGGAATAGGGAAATATCCAAACCCAATTCCCAATCCCCAATGCCCAATCCCCAACTTCCCTTTTTATTGATAGCATTTACCCAAGGGATTTATAAATGGAAACCATCAATCACACTCACACTCATCCTCATCCTAATTACCATCCACCTAACCAGAAAAAACGAGGGTGGTTCAACAATCTTCTTAATCCGTTGCGTCGTGTGGTGGATGAAATTCAGGTTAAAAATAATCGCATCGCTCATCTAATTTGCCAAACAATTCCTTGTTGTTGTCCCTTTGAGCGACAAATTAAATTATTTGGGAAGTGTATTGATATCCCAGCACTATGTAAACTCAATCCTTTATATGACGAATTTGTAGGATTGCGTTTCCGCGCTCTATCTTACCTCACCGATGTATGTGGAGAGGATGTCACAAAATACATTTGTTAATTATTGGGCATAGGGCATTGGGCATGGGGCATTGGTCATTGGTAACTAACGAATAACGAATAACAAATGACTAATGACTAATGACAAAGGACAATTAACGATTCAGTACGAGAAGAGAGATGAAAAGCACCCAAGGCAAAATCAACGAGCTGCTGACTGAGACAGGATGCGAGCATAATCAGCACAAACAATCCGAAAAGAAAAACAAGTCTTGCGCTCAACAGGCACAACCTGGCGCGGCTCAAGGGGGCTGCGCTTTTGATGGTGCAATGATTGCCCTAGTGCCGATCGCAGATGCTGCTCATTTAGTCCACGGGCCGATCGCTTGTGCTGGTAATTCCTGGGGTAGTCGTGGTAGTCTGTCGTCTGGCCCGCAACTCTACAAAATGGGCTTTACCACTGACTTGGGTGAAAATGATGTCATCTTCGGTGGCGAAAAGAAGCTCTACAAAGCGATTCTGGAACTCAAAGAGCGCTACCAACCAGCAGCAGTATTCGTCTATGCCACTTGCGTTACAGCCCTAATTGGCGATGATATGGATGCTGTCTGCAAAGCGGCGGCTGAAAAAATTGGTATTCCTGTTGTTCCCGTCATTGCACCAGGATTCATTGGCAGTAAAAATCTAGGCAACCGTTTTGGTGGTGAAGCTTTATTAGAATATGTTGTCGGAACAGCAGAACCGGAACATACAACGCCCTATGATATTAACTTAATCGGTGAATACAACATCGCCGGTGAAATGTGGGGAGTAACACCACTGTTAGAAAAATTAGGCATCCGTATTTTGTCTAAAATTACGGGCGATGCTCGCTACGATGAAATTCGCTACGCCCACCGCGCCAAGCTCAACGTCATGATCTGCTCACGAGCGTTGCTCAACATGGCAAGAAAGATGGAGGAGCGTTACAACATCCCTTACATTGAAGAGTCTTTCTACGGCATTGATGATATGAATCGCTGTCTGCGAAACATCGCTGCTAAATTAGGCGATAGCGAAGCGTTAGCGAGTCCTCGAGCGTCCGCTGATTTACAGGAGCGGACAGAAAAGCTGATTGCAGAAGAAACGGCTGCTTTAGATTTGGCACTAGCTCCCTATCGCGCTCGACTCAAAGGTAAGCGGGTTGTTTTGTATACTGGTGGTGTCAAGAGTTGGTCGATTATTTCGGCTGCTAGAGACTTAGGCATTGAAGTTGTTGCTACCAGTACTCGGAAAAGTACTGAAGAAGATAAAGCCAAAATCAAGAAGTTGATTGGCAACGATGGCATCATGCTGGAGAAAGGCAACGCTCAAGAATTGCTACAACTGGTTAAAGACACCAAAGCAGATATGCTGATTGCTGGTGGACGTAACCAATACACCGCTTTGAAAGCTCGAATTCCTTTCCTTGATATAAACCAAGAACGCCATCATCCTCATGCAGGTTATGTGGGATTGATTGAGATGTCGCGGGAACTGTACGAAGCTATCTATAGCCCGATTTGAGAACAAATACGCAAACC
>NZ_JAIVFR010000446.1 GCF_020829685.1 Nostoc sp. CHAB 5715
CGCTCAGTGCATCGCGTAAATTTATTTATGAAAAACAAAAAATATGTATTCCATCGAGTAGGCGCATATTTATAGCGTCCTTATTAAATCCCCTAAATTTATCGTAAGTTCAAGGGTTTAAGACCCCTACATCTATATGTAGCACTAGTTTCAGTCGGAGTTTAAATCCCCGTTTGAAATTTCTAAAATGTTTGAATTTTGAATTTTGAATTTTGAATTGTTAAGGTGGGTTATGGCCCAATACAATTCAGTTAGGTCAAAAACCATAAACTCCGTAGGTTGGGTTGAACGAAGTGATATCATGTCCGACTTAGTACTTAGTCAAAAGCGAGCAAAGCGTGGCAATCCCAAACCTTTGCGATTGCTTCATTCCACTTCGTTGCATTCGCAATGACATATCGTAAGTGATTTGCCGAACTTGATATGAAACCCAACAAATTACCGAAAATGTTGGGTTTCGTTCCTCAACCCAACCTACGATTCTCTACGATTGTCCTTAACTGAACCGTATTGGGTTATAGCCTCAAACCTTTGTTGGATAACTAAGACACAAGATAAATGATGTTCATAGTTGATTTATGACAACATTATTAACTCCTAAAACGTGTAACATAATTATCATAGCTACAGGTTTAGAATCAAACTAATTTACACTCCAGAAACCAAGAAATCAGAAGCAGCTAAAAGAGGAGAACTCACGATAGTTACAAACAAACCTCCCGTACCAAAACCGACCGCTTCGTTATCTTGGTTGTAGAACAAGCTGCCGCTACCAGAACTATAAACAATTTCTGCACTACTACTTTGAGCTAGAGAATCGGTAGCAACTACGGCAAAGTCAGAGCCAATTAATTCACCATTGGTAGTGTTGTCTAGATCTGTAAAAGTTCTTTTCGATAACAAAATTTTGTCTGTATCACCTGAAAAGTCTAGTATTTGGTCTACACCAAAAGTAGAACTGTTAAAAGCACTTCCAGTGTCAAATACAAAGCGGTCTGAACCTATACCTCCTGTAAGAACATCGTTACCATTACCACCATTAAGAGTGTCGTTACCACTACCACCATTAAAAATATCGCTACCATCATCTCCTCTTAGGAAATCGTCACCATCACTTCCTTGGAGAGTATCATTACCTGTTCCCCCTGTAAGTCTATCGTCACCAGTATTACCATCGAGGAAATCGTTGTCAACGCCTCCACTAAGGTTATCGCCACCACTACCTCCTTGGAGGTTATCATTACCTGGTCCTCCTACAAGGATATCGATACCACTACCTCCTTGGAGGAAATCGTTGCCTTCGTCTCCACTAAGGTTATCGTTACCAACACCACCCCTGAGAGTATCGTTACCTTCCCCTCCAGAGAAATTATTGATACCACTATCAGTACCAGCAGAACCATCTAACAGAAAATCATGACCATCGCCTCCAAGAGCTATGTCATCACCCTCGCCAACATCTACAATGTCATTACCGGGCCCGCCATCAACATTGTCATCACCAGATCCCGAATCAATAAAATCGTTACCAATTCCACCTGTAATAATATCTCCACCACTTCCCGTAAAGACAACTTCATCTTTATCACTACCACTCAGATCAACCTCCGGATCTGAACCTGATGTTCCCAAAACGGTTATTATTCCTCTTGCACTAGCAATACCTATTTTTATACTATCAGTAATAGTTATACTACCGCGTTGAAAATCTATTACTTGACCTCGACCAAGTTGAATCACTAGATCCTGGTAGGAGACTTTAATAGACTCTGCAACCCCTTCTTCAACTATAAAAACAGGAATAATATTGCTTGCAACCAGCCTATTTCTTAGTTGGACAATTGTTGGATAATCTTCGTCAGCATCAGCTACATTATCTCCATCATTAGGTCGAGTAATAGTTGAGCCAGCCCTTGTTACACCCTCTGGAGGTTGATGAAAAGTAGCATCAGTGATAACTAAAGCAATGCGAGTTGAACCTACTCTGTAATTAGGATTGAAAGATAGTTGCAAAAGTGCTTCTAATTGTGCTTCTGGTCCATCACCACCACCACCAGCACTTAATCCATTAACTGTTGAAATAACACTAGCTGTATCACCTGTTAAAGCAATGTTGTTTCTATAAACAAAGTCACCATCACCAGCACTACCAAAGGGACTAACTGGTTTATCTTTGAAAGAGGCAATACCAAAAAAAGGGTTAGCACCGTAAATAACTTCTAAAACTGGGTCTTTTAAGTTATCTAATAGTGAAGGAAAGATACTTTTTAGCCTGGGCAAGTCCTCACTAAATGACCCTGTTAAGTCTTGTAAAAGAACAATATCAGATACTGGAGCCATAGTTCATACCTCAGAATTATGTCAATTAATTTGAGCTAAGAAATTACTACTAATTCAAGCTTTCTTTAGAGGATGTTTGAAAAGTTTGGTTCTATCGCTCCCTTTATGGTTCCTACTTTTTAAGGGGGGTTAGGGGGAAATACTGCTCGGTTAAGGAAAAAAAGTAGGCTCAAACCCTTGAAATATCGTTGTCTATAATGCTCAAAAGAGGCTTAACCGAGCAGTATTGGGTTAAGGGGGATCAATAAGTGCCTAAAATCACAGCCAACTACTTTTCAAACAACCTCTTAAGCTTGATTAATCGCTGGAAATTCAGGAACAAAAAGCTTGGACTAATCGAGTCGAAGTTAACTCAACAGGCCAGGACTTTTTTCAAGACCCTATGAAGTATATTTTGCTAGGGCTTGTGAGAAAAGCTATATCAAGCATACAGCTACTTGCTTTATAATACAATACTATTCCAGTAATATTACAATAACCCACATTCAGCAGGTATTTTTTAAATTTTTGGAATTATCTACAACCCAATGATAACAAGGCTTTCAGGCAATGAAGCTCAATTCTATATTACAGCGATCGCTGCTCTACCTAACGGCAATCAAGCTTATTGATACTATTGTCAATAAATTAGTTGGTTTGAGATTAAATTCTTTGAACACCTCCATAGATAACAAAAAAACGTGAAATGCCTATTTTGATTGGGTTTTAGCTGTTTTATGAAATTATTTTTTTGACAAAATAACCTGCTGGGAAGAATATTTTGAGTATATTTACTCATGCTGAATGTGGGCAATAAGGGTTTCGGCTATTGTTTGCGTAAGTCTTGAGTTAATAACCTTTTGCTAGTAGCGAATTCGCGGATCTACATAAGCATTTAAAATATCAATCAAAATGCTGGCACTCACAACGATCGCACCAAAAAACACCAGCACTCCCTGGACTGTGGGATAATCGCGATCGGCGATCGCTTGATACAGTCGATTCGCTAACCCAGGCCAAGAAAATGTTACCTCTGTCAAAATCGCTCCACCTAACAGAGACGCAAAGGTTAATCCCAAGACTGTAATTACCGGAATTAACGCATTTTTTAAGGCATGGGAGGCTAAAATCTTATTTTCACCAATACCTCTGGCTCTAGCGGCTTCTACATAATCAGCTTGCAAGGTTTGCTTTAAATTCACTCGCACAATTCGCTCAAAAATCCCACTGAGCAGAATTCCCAAAGTGAGGCTCGGTAGGGCAAGATGATGCAAAGATGTGAAAAATTGAGTAAAATTTCCACCGAGTAAGCTATCAATTGTATACAATCCAGTCACAGTAGTGGGAGCCGGAAGATTGGGCGGAAAGCGGTTGGAATTGGGAAACCAACCCAGTTGGACTGAGAAAATCAACTGCAAAAGCATTCCCGCCCAAAACATAGGAAGTGCGTAGGTGATGATCCCAAATAAGCGCCCACCGACATCAAAATATGTTCCAGGACGAGAGGCTGAGAGAGTCCCAACCGCAATTCCAACGATGAGTGCAACCGCCATACTACATACTGCTAACTCTACTGTCGCTGGGAAATATTGTCCAATTATGTCCCAAACATTCTGTCCGCGACTCATTAAAGATGTTCCCAAGTCAAAGCGCAGTATGCTTCCCAAATAATTGAGATACTGTAGCCACAGAGGAAGGTTTAAACCAAGTTGTTTTCGCAATTCTTCTTTAGCAGTTTCTGGCGCACGTCCGCCGAGAATTGCATCTGCTGGATCTCCTGGCGTTGCTCTTAGTAAGAGAAATACAATGGTGATAATCGTTAATAGCTGAAGTGGCGCGAGAAGCAATCGAGAAAGAATGTAATATTGTAAAGCTTTAGAGCGAGACATAAGCAATTAAAAATTATAAATGCAGTTTTTGGAACTATCTTAGCTATTAACTAAATAACGCGATGTGCGACTTAATATTCTAACCTTTCTCCTAAAAGGAGAGAGGCTTTGATTTTTGCTCCCCTTTCCTTGTAGGGAAGGGGTTGGGGGTTAGGTTTGAGAGAAAGTCGCACATGGCTTAGATATATATTGAACATTAAATATTTTATTGAAGAGTCAAAAGTCAATGATCAACAGTTATTACTAATGACTAATGACTAATGACTACTTTTTAATCAGGGCTATTTCATTCTCATCTAGCCCACCTCAGAATAAATTCTGAGGCTAATAGTAAAAGTCGTCTAAAGACGACTAATAAAGGCTTTTAGTCCACTTTAGTGGACTTGGGCTAAAAGCCTGTGAACTTTAGTTCTGGGCGGTTTATGTCTAGAACGAAATAGCCCTACTTTTTAATTGTCTGGTAAATCAGAATTTGGGTAGGGTTAAGTTGTACGCTGTTAACACCATTTCGGGCAAATACATAGTCTTTGCTTTGCCATAAAGGAACATAAGGTACATCAGTAGCTACTTGCGTTTGAATTTCTGCAAAAATTTTCTGACGCGCTTCGGGATTTAGTTCTTTGCGTTGCTGGTCAATCAGCTTATTCATGGCTTCGCTATAGTAAAACGAACCCAGAGTTTGACTGCCTCCATCTTCGCATCCTTTAGCAACTGAACCTTTGTCGCAAGCCAAAAACGGCTGGACGTAATTATCTGGGTCTAAAAAATCTGGATACCAATCAAGTAAAGCCCCTGGATATAAACCTTTGGAAATGTCTTTAAAGAAGGCTGGCCCTTCGGCGGGAGTGACTTCAAATTGCAGTATTCCATCCATTTTGGCATCAACAAGAGATTTGAGCGTCTGTGCTGCCAAACTACGAGTAGGTGAACTAGAAGGATACCAAATTTGTACTTTTGCCGGATTCTCTTTAGAAAAACCAGCAGTAGTTAATAATTTTTTAGCTTGGTCAAAGTTAGCATCACCATATTTATCTTTAAATAATGGCACAGAAACATTAAGCGTCGTGGGAATCATGCTATAAAGCGGATCTGCTTGACCAAGTAACGCTCGCTCATTTAAGAGTGGACGGTCAATTATTGACGCGATCGCTTGTCTTACCTCTAATTTATCTAAAGGTTGCTGATTCCGGTTTAATACCAGATAACTTACTACACTACCCTCAGCTGCGATCGCTTGCCAATCCCCTTTTTTACCACCTTCTGACAAGCTCCGATTTTGATCTGGTTGCAGGGACAAATAAGCTACATCGATTGCACCTGTACGGAAAGCATTAAACAAATTAACCGGACTAGTTTGAATTTGGAGGTTAACACCCTTGTTAACTGGTTTTTCTCCCCAATACTTATCAAACACATCAAATCGAATTGAATCAGTACCATACTGTCCTAATTTGTAAGGGCCAGTCCCCACAAAAATATTCGGCTTAAATTTACCAGCACCAAGTTCGTAAGCTTTTGGTGAAACTGCACACACTCCAGGAAACGCCAGCAATGAAGGAAAGGCTGCAAAGGGCTTTTTCAGCTTAAAGGTTAACTCATACTCGCTTGTAGTTTTTACGGAATCTACTATATCACCTAGTAAGAATGAAGGTTTTCCTTTATTTTGAATA
>NZ_JAIVFR010000447.1 GCF_020829685.1 Nostoc sp. CHAB 5715
GTTCAATTTTGCCAAAAGCCACACTTAGAGGATTGATGGCAACACTAGTCATTTGCATTTTCAATTCCTCCATGCGGAGGTCTTTCTGCATAACCAAGCCTTCGCCTTCAATCGTGACTGCATCCACCTCACCCTGAACTAGTTTTAGTGGGTCTGTTTTGATGTCTACATCTAAATTTTTTACTTCATCTAATTGGCTAGATAATCCTATTTCTGCCGCTTTATTCAGCGCCTGTTCTCCTAATCCAGGACTGTCTGGCATTATTAATTTTACTCCTATAAATAGCATATCCTTAACTTAATATAATTAAATATTATTAAAATATTATTATCTATCTGGCGATGGAATATAAAATTAAATATTGTCTATCTAAAAGTAGAATTATATAATTTTTAATAAAAACTTTTGCTTTTCTACCTATTTTCAGGCGTAGAGCGGCTTGTCGCCAAATATCGCTCAAAAGAAAGATGGTATAGCAATCCTATTTGAGTTGTAAAAATTATCGAACCGCCAAGACGCCAAGAGCGCCAAGAGGAGAAGGAGAGAAGTTTACAAATCATTTAGGACTGCTATATCTTGATAATTTAGTCGTTATGCTATTTTTTATAATTAATCCTGCATTAAAATCTGCTTAAGGATAAAGGGGAGCATCCCACTTTTTTACATGTCATTGCGAGGAACGAAGCAATCGCAAAATTCTTCAGGTCAAAACGAGTCCATGAGATTGCTTCGTCGTTCCTCCTCTCTACGAGACGCACTCGCGTTCGCAATGACAGTTATTCTCAAGAGCAAAATAAAAACTGGGATGCACCCAACCACATCTGTTGTAAGGGCACAGCATTGCTATGCCCCTACCGCGTGGTCTATTTACCTGAAAATAGCTGTAAAATATCATACAAAATGGGATATTTTCATTTTGAGACTCTAATCTAGAGATAGCAAAATGGCTAAAGATGTTTTTCATCAACAGGTAAAAAAAGCATTAATAAAAGATGGGTGGATAATTACTCACGACCCATTTACAATTCGTATTAGTGAAGCAATTAAACTCCAAATAGACTTAGCGGCTGAAAATGCCATTGCCGCAGAACGTAATACAGAGAAAATAGCTGTTGAAATTAAGAGTTTTATTGCAGATTCAGATATCAGTGAATTTCATACTGCACTAGGACAATATCTAAATTACTGCCAAGCTATTGAAGAAAAAGAAGCAGACAGAGTGCTTTATCTAGCTGTTCCTATAGAAACATATCAAGACTTTTTCCAACTTTCTTTTGTCCAACGCACCCTTCAGCGTTACCAAATTAAGTTAATAATTTACGACCCAAAACATGAGGAGATTCGGCTATGGATAAAATAGAACGCTATCGACAATTTATTAAACAAATTTTAAGTGAACATCAACAAATCGCGTCTAATACCGATACTGTCAAATCACAATTAATTTTAGACAATGAAAACGACCATTATCAATTAGCTTACGTTGGCTGGCAAGGAGATAAGCGGGTATTTGGCCCGGTGATGCATTTTGATATTCAAAATGGGAAAATATGGATTCAGTATAACGGTACAGAAGAGTCTGTTGCTGAACGATTGATTGAGTTAGGTGTACCCCCTTCTGATATCGTCATTGGGTTTCATTCTCCTTTTAAACGCCAATTTACTTCTTATGCTGTCGAGTGAGTGTAAATATTTTCAACTCAAGTGATGAATATTCAACAAGCAGTGCAAAGTGCGATCGCATTTTGTACTGTAATCCTTGGTAGATTGACTTTATATGCCTAAACAAAATATACACAAATCCCTCACCACAAATCACCTAACTCAGTAAACCAACATCATTTGTAATATACTCTTGAAAATATACATATTTGAGTGCATAATTAATGAGTTGGGTTGTTGAATTTCATCAGGATTTTGAGCCAGAATTTGATGCTTTACCAGAAGAAGTGCAAAACAAGTTACTTGCCTATACCAATGTATTGGAAGCTTTTGGTTTTGAACTAGGACGACCTCATGTTGATACGCTTAACGGTTCGCGCCACAGCAACATGAAGGAATTAAGGTTTAAAGCAGCAGATGGTGTTTGGCGTGTCGCGTTTGCATTCGACTCAAGACGAAATGCAATATTGCTAGTCGCAGGTGACAAATCTGGTGCTAGTGAAAGTCGTTTTTATCGAAAGCGGCGGGAAACTCCATCCCCTTGTGGGTGGAGAGGGACAGCCGCCCTGCCGCTTGGGGCATTGGGCATAGGGCATTGGTAATTTCTTCCCCATGCCCTATGCCCCATTCCCCATGCCCAAAAACTCCATCCCCTTGTGGGTGGAGTTTTTCATAAGCAACTGATCAAAACAGCTAATGAGAGATTTGACGCACACTTAGCTCAACTCAAGACTCAACAAGAGGAAAAGTGAGGATAACTAACTGATGGGGAAAACTTTAAAGGAAAAACTAGAACAGTTATCACCGGAACGACGCAAAAAGATTGAAGAAGAATCTAACTTACTTATCGCCGAAGAAATGACGCGACAACAATTGAGACTCGCACTCAAACTCACTCAAGAAGACATGGCGCAACTTCTGCAAATTGACCAAGGGAATGTTTCTCGTCTGGAACAGCGTACTGATTTGATGCTCTCAACTTTGCAGAAGTACATTGCTGCAATGGGAGGTGAGTTACGGCTTGTTGTTGAATTTCCCAATCGTCCACCTGTAACCCTAGTAGGTATTTCCGAAATCGAAGAATCAGAGGAAGTAGCGATTTGAATGACGTGTGATGGAAAAGCTAATAACAATAACTAAAAATGTTCGCAATATCCAAGCAAAGGTAGGCAATTTATGACTCAAGCCATACCCAAATTAGTAACCTTTGAAGATTTTGCAGCGTGGAGACCTGAAGGTGGAAGGTATGAATTACATGATAGCGTGATTGTTGAAATGGCACAACCAGTAGGAGACCATGAAGATATTGTCGGGTTTTTGGTTGAAAAAATTGCTGTTGAGTACGTTCGTAATGGTTTACCTTATCTCATTCCAAAAACAGCATTAGTTAAATCTGCTATTAGTCAGTCTTGCTATTCTCCAGACTTGCTATTACTCAACCGTCCTGCTTTAAAATTAGAGCCACTTTGGCAGAAATATTCTACGGTTGAGTTTGCCGATTCTATTCCTTTAGTGATTGAAATTGTTAGTACTAACTGGCGGGATGATTATCATAAAAAGCTAGGTGAATATGAGGAAATAGGGATAAAAGAATATTGGATTGTTGATTATTTAGCTATCGGTGGTAAAAAGTTTATCGGTAATCCTAAACAACCCACTATCTCTATCTACCAATTAGTTGACGGTGAATACCAAGTTACTCAATTTAGAGGCGATGACCGCATCGTATCACCTATTTTCCCCCAACTAAACCTGATTGCTCAACAGATTTTTCAAACTGGTAGTTCCCAGGTATAGCCGCGATCGCCCACAAGTCTATACCTCTAGATCGCCGACTTCTTTAAGAAGTCGGGGTTCTCTGGTAAGGGGGCTTAATTGTCCTTCAAATCTACTAGCGAACTGCGACGAAACCAGCTTGCTCAATCGCCTTTTGTCCTTCATCAGTTAATAAAAGATTGGCATAAGCATCTCCAATCTGCTGCTCCTGACCTTTATTCTGCTTAATAATCACAAACAAGTTAGCGATCATGGGATAGCTGCGATTTTTGATCGCCTGAGTATTTAGCTGATTGCGCTGACGTAGACATTGCTCAGGTGACACCAGAGGTTCGCGGTAGGGGGGAATTAGCTGACCAGAAGTGCTACCCAATGGCAAAGCCTTCACGCTACATTGAGGTAATACTGAACGGGCAGAAGCGTAATAGACACTACCAGGAGTTTTACTGAGTCGGCGCACAGCCTCTGTAGTAGAGTAGACATACTGCACATTAGAGCCAAATGCTTGCCCCTTTAGGTTGCTGTTGCTAGCAAATATTACTGTATCTGCGTCCTCTGGTCGTTGAGACAAAGGTGTGATGGCTAGGTTTGGCCCACCTACTTGATTCCAGTTAGTAATTTTTCCCAAATAAATCTGCTGTAATTGGTCAACAGTTAAACTTGGCACATTGAGTGATGGGTTGACTACCACTGCTATCCCATCCATACCCACCTGACGTTGCTCAAGGGTGAAGCCTCGCTCTTTTGCCATAGCTTGTTCTTCATCCGTGAGGGGACGGGAAGATTGAGCAAAGTCTATTTTCCCATCAAGCAACATCCGAATGCCGGAGCTAGAACCAGGGCTACCATTAACGGGGTTTACATAGCGTAATTGTAATTCCGGGCGATCGCTCTGGATCTGAGAATCTACCAATTGCCGGATAGATGCCCAAGCTGTACTGCCTCCATAGTTAAATGAGGCATTGGGGACATTAGCAACTGTCTGAAAAGTTGATCCACTACTAGAGGGGGTATTGATATTTTGATTAGAGGAATTAACACTGTTGCGAGACAAGAAATTCGGCTTGAATAACCACCAAAGCAGTCCGCCAATAACCATAAGTGTCAGCACTTTACCAATAATCAAACCTCTAAGAAAGAGGGCAATTTCACCGTTAATTAAAGCTTTTTTTGAATTTGTATTGTCCATATCTTTAAATCTTGTTTATTCTATTTATCCTACAGGAATCTATAAATATTTAGGTTAAGAACAAATCTGGAATCAGCCAGTTAATAGTGATTTTTATGATTGCTGGTAAATGATTAAGTCTTTCTCATGTATTAAGGCTCAATTTCCTCTTTGGTAGTCTTTGCGATGGTGGAATTGCTTTTATAGACTCCTCTGTTGCTACTTATTTAGCTACTTGGCGATTCACCTTAATATTAGTGAACCGTGGCTCAAGCAATTTTTCTCTAAAATTATTTAATTGAGTAGGTTGGTTTGGAGGTGATGTACCTGTATTAACAAATGTATAGATTAAAACTAGTACTATTAAACTAGTGATAGTACCAAGGCCTATTCCCAACAGCAAAATAAAATTTTTATAAGTTAGAAAATAGCTATCATCAGTGTCTTGGTTTATGTCATTAGATTGTAATGACTCTGACAACGCCAGATCAGAATTAAGCGCTTGCAAAGCTTCTGCGGCAGATTGGTAACGCTGGTTATAGCGATCGCAAACCATTGTATCTAAAATATTTGCCAGAGCCTCACTTACCTGTGCCTGATCGCGCCAGAGAACTTCTCCAGTGTTGGGATCTTCTTGTAGTTGCTCAGGTATTAAACCTGTCAAAGCTTGAATACCAATCATCCCTACTGCATAAATATCGCTGGAAAGTTTTGGCTTTCCCTTAGCCTGTTCGCTTGGCATATAGCCAGGAGTCCCAACAGAAATTGTTAAGCCTGCTCCTAAAGCACCAATTTTCTTAATACTCCCAAAGTCAATTAGCACAATCTTCTGATCGGAGTGCCGCCGCATTAAATTTTGGGGCTTAATATCCCGGTGAATAATGTTATTTTCGTGAACGAAGGACAGCACTTCTAGGATGTCTTTTAATAAATTTAAGACTACATTCTCGCTAAGACGCTCACCTGGTAGAATTTCTTGAGTCAATGCATGACCGTCAATAAATTCCTGAACTAAATAGAAATCCCCATCTTCATTAAAATGGGCAAATAGTCTAGGAATTTGGTCGTGGTCGTTGCCTAGCTGGTATAAAACTTCCGCTTCCCGATCAAATAGGCTTTTAGCGATGGGTAGAACAGCAGGATTGGTATCTTTTGGCTGGAAATGTTTGACGACACAATGGGGTCGTCCTGGTAAATCTAGGTCTACGGCTAAGTAGGTATCACCAGAACCCCCGCTTCCTAAGTGTTTGCCCATTTTAATGAAGATGG
>NZ_JAIVFR010000448.1 GCF_020829685.1 Nostoc sp. CHAB 5715
GTTGAAAAATCCACTTAGTGCCGTTACCAAGAAGTTTCTGCAAAGTAGCGGGTTGTTTGGGAGCCTGAATTTCTGATTGTAAAGCTTCAGGCTCAGATGTCGGCTGGCTTTCGTTAAAAGGCCCTGCACTATTGAGCAAAACTAAACCAGCCGCACTGTCGGGACGTTGGGCTGCAACACATAGACTAGCGTAGCCACCAAGGGAATTACCCGCTAATACTGCTTTTTGACCAATTACTTCACTGATAAAATCATGGAGTTGGTCGCGCCACAAGTCGGCGCTATACTGCAATTTCGGTTTTGCCGATCGCCCGAATCCCAAAAGGTCGATCGCAAATACTTCAAAATTTTGACACAATCCTATGATATTCTTGCGCCAGTGGTCTGTGGAAGCACCAAATCCATGTACCAAAAGCAAGGGCGGACGTTGCGCTTGCTTCTCGGACGCACGCACATAATAAACGTTATGCCCGCGCCACTGCCAATATTTACCAGGAATTGGGGTTGTAGAGGGGGCTGTATTTGCCTGCATGATTCAAAGAATTGTTAAGTAGCTTTAATAATTGTAGGCTAGGTGGGGAGTGGGGAGTGGGGGGAGCAGGGGGAGATGAGGGAGCAGGGGGAGATGAGGGAGCAGGGGAGGCAGGGGGAGAATGACGAATGACAAATGACAAAGGACAAAGGACAAATGACAAATGACAAATGACAAATAACAAATGACAAATAACAAATTAATTACAGGCAAAACTAAGCTATTAGGGGTAATTGGATATCCAGTTGAACATTCGCTGTCGCCAGCGATGCATAATGCTGCGATCGCTAATTTGGGATTAGACTACGTTTATCTTCCCTTTCCTATAGCACCACAGAATTTAGAAATAGCGATCGCAGGTTTCGCGGCTATTGATGTTGTCGGTTTTAATGTGACAATACCTCATAAGCAGGCAATTATGCCTCTCCTCTCAAAAATTACCCCTGTTGCTCAAGCTATAGGCGCAGTGAATACTGTTAGTCGCCAAAATAATCAATGGGTGGGGACAAACACAGATATAGAAGGATTTATCGCTCCTTTGCAGACGACGTATCAGCAAGATTGGACTCAGAAGGTAGCAGTAATTTTAGGCAATGGTGGCGCAGCTAGAGCAGTTGTAGCAGGTTGTCACCAGCTAGGTTTTGCGAAAATTCATGTTGTTGGGCGTAATGTGCAAAGATTACAGGAATTTGGCAATAGTTGGAACAATTCATCTATAAGTGAAAATTTACAAGTTCATCAATGGGAAGAATTGTCAAAGCTAATTCCCCAAGTTAATCTGCTGGTAAACACAACCCCCATAGGTATGTATCCCAAGGTTCATGAGTCGCCTTTGAGCGTAGAAGAAATAGCGAATTTACCAAAGGGTGCGATCGCTTACGATTTAATATATATTCCGAAACCGACGCAATTTCTAGAGCAGGCAGAAAAACAAGGTGCAATTGCGATCGATGGCTTAGAAATGCTAGTTCAACAAGGGGTAGCAGCATTAAAAATTTGGTTGCAGCAAGAAATAGTGCCTGTAGAAGTGATGCGCCAAGCATTGCAAAAGCATTTAGGTTTAGGTTGATGGAGAAATAATTATCCTGAACTAGATTGCCTTTAGTAACGGCTTTTTAAAATGCGTAAGTAGCTCGTCGTAGACATCGCTTATATCATGTCCGATAAATTACTTGTGATATGTCATTGCGAGTGGAACGAAGTGAAACGAAGCAATCACAACGTCTGGAGCGATTGCTTCACTCCGTTCGCAATTGACTTGTGTTTAACCGGACGTGATATTACTCACTCTTTTACAATAATCATCCCTATACAGCAGTTTTCATTTATTTAAACCACATCTATCGTAGGGGCACGAGCCAGCTCATACGTGTCAACTTAACGTAAAAGCCATGTCCCGCAAGGAACTGAAGTTCCTTGCTAATAGCCAAAGTCATCTTTAGATGACTAAATAATCCGAAAAATTTTTAGTCTACTTTAGTAGACTTTAGCTATGAGCCGCTGAAATTCATTTCTGGGCGGGCGTGGAAGCCAACAGATAAACGATTTTTAGCTTAAGTTGACACCAATGAGCATTGCTGTGCCCTTACGCATAGTCTACTTAACTGAAAATAGCTGTAATATAGTTAGGACTTACGCACGCTCTACGAATTCTTGGCGTTCTTGGCGTCTTGGCGGTTCGATAAATTAAGCTTTTGGGCGATTTTTGCGTAAGTCCTAATAGTTATGCTAACCACAATCATTACACCCACCCCGCCAAAGCTATGCTTTGTCTCCCCTCCCCGCTTGCGGGGAGGGGATTAAGGGGTGGGGTTCTTCGGGTTTAATAAGCAATCGAGCAGACATGATATAACTATTGCCAAACTTAGCATTGGCGGATAAATTGTACTTATTTTGAGTCGTTATTACCGTTATTTCATATATGTTCCTTAAACCCAAAATCTTTTTATCATGGCTTGCATTCTTACTCAGTTTTGCAAGCCTATTTCTTAGTTCTTGGATTATTCTTCCGGCTCCAAATATGTTTTTACTCACCCTAGCAGTAGGAGCGCCAGAAGTCAGTCCTTGGTTATTATTATTAAATTTGCTCTCTTTATCACTTGCTTTTTTCTACATCCGTCGCCGTAAATTACAACGTTTAGCTTGTATTTTCAGCTTAATAGGATTGCTAATTTGTGCATGGGTGCTAGTGAATATTCCACCAACTCAAATGCAGATGGCTAAAGCGATGAAACAAGGATTGGGAGCAAATTATCTAGAGCAAATTCCAGTCCAAGTAAGGGCAAAGATGCAAACCCATCCCTTTGATTTAGTTAATTCCTTCCAGGGTATTGCACTAGCTAAAACACGTCATCAAAAAGATATTCTTTTTGCTTCTCCTGCGGGAGTGTCTTTAAAAATGGAAGTTTATCAACCCTCAGAGGTTGGGAAATATCCAGCAGTGGTAATAATTTATGGTGGAGCTTGGCAATATGGCAACCCTCACGCAAATTCCGAGTTTAATCAATATATCGCTGATCAGGGATATACGGTATTTGCGATCGCCTATCGACACGCACCTAAATATCAGTTTCCAGTTCAGTTAGATGATGTGCGTACAGCCCTAAATTTTATTCGCAAACATGCAGCAAAATATGAAGCCGATCCAGAACGTATGGTACTTTTAGGGCGTTCTGCGGGAGCGCACTTAGCAATGTTAGCGGCTTATCAACCAGATGCACCACCCATTCGTGGTGTAGTGAACTATTACGGGCCTGTTAATTTAACGGAGGGCTACAAAACACCACCAAATCCCGATCCTATCAACACCCGCGCTGTTTTAAAAGCATTTCTCGGTGGTTCTTTAGAAGAATTGCCTAATCAGTATGAAATTGCTTCACCGATACATTATCTGACGCACCCTTTACCACCAACTTTATTAATTTACGGCAGTCGCGATCATTTGGTAGAAGCGCGATTTGGCAGACAGATGTATCAACGTTTACATGATTCTGGTAATACTGCGGTTTTTCTGGAAATTCCTTGGGCAGAACACGCTTTTGATGCCGTTTTCAATGGTGTGAGCAATCAATTAGCGTTATATTATACTGAAAGATTTTTGGCGTGGGCGTTGTTTAAGCAATAAGACTTGTCGAAGTTCATCAAAGGTTTTCATCACATCTCATCCTTGCAACACTTTAGCAGCAGTTAACTGAAGATTAGCAAAAATTGAAGAGACAATCGCACTTTCTCCCTGATAAACTCGCTCATCATAAAATCCCTCTACCCATTCCAAAACCGTCACCTTTTGGGCGATAGGATCAACAATCCAATACTCAGCAATTCCCCGCGCCGCATACTCCGAACGCTTATAACGATAATCCCGATTTTCCTGATTCGGACTCACCACCTCAACCACCAACAACGGTGGCGGCATATCCATCAAAATTATAGATCGCGTAGCTCCTTGCATTACCTTGGCTAACTCCTCAGAATACACCACCAAATCAGGCACACGTACCCCTATCTGTCGGCTATGCACAGCTACCTCTGCCTTCATCCGCAACTGATAAGATGGAATTCCCAATTGCAAGAAACAAGTAACTAAAAACATCGCTATCCGTTGATTAATATCACTTTCTGAAGGCATGGGTATTAGTTCTCCATTTTCTAATTCATATAAAGTATCCGTCCCATCGTTATAAGAAAGGAATTCTTCAAAGGTCATCTTTTTAGCGGGTGCAACTATCATTGCTTTTTCTCCCATAGTTAGCTTGTATTGATTATTTTAACAATGCCTCTAATTTCTCCATCCCCTGCTGAATCTCCGTCTCGGGAGCAATGCTCTAACAGTAAGATGGGAAAGCAGGGCAATACTGCGTAGGTTTTGAAGATTTGTAGGTTGGGTTGAACGAAGTGAAACCTAACAAAGCCCTGGAAATGTTGGGTTTCGTTCCTCAACCCAACCTACACATTTTTATTTTTTAGCCAAAACCTACGCAGTATTGGGAAGCAGGGGGAGAGGAATAATTAAGTGTATTTATGGAAATTTTAGTAGTAAAAATACTAAATTTTCTCTTTGCTCCCCCTGCTTTGCCTTCAGTGGCTTGACGAGAGGTGGAACCTCTTAGAATACGTTCCCAGCCTGGAGGCTGGGAACGAGGTAACATAAACCTTTGGGCTTTACAAGCGTGCCATTCGGCTCATTAATGGAGTTCAAAGGCTCATTAATGGAGTTCAAAGGCTCATTAATGGAGTTCAAAGACTCATTAATGGAGTTCAAAGACTCATTAATGGAGTTCAAAGACTCATTAATGGAGTTCAAAGACTCATTAACGGAGTTCAAAGACTCATTAACGGAGTTCAAAGACTCATTAACGGAGTTCAAAGACTCATTAACGGAGTTCAAAGACTCATTAATGGAGTTCAAAGACTCATTAACGGAGTTCAAAGACTCCTAACTCCTAACTCCTAACTATTTCTTCGGCCAGCGCCAGTTATAGCGATTCCATTCGTAGATGCCCTGAATTTCATACTCAGCGCCGTTGAAGAAGCGGACGACGCAGTTAGTAGAGGTATCATCACCGTTGCTAATTTCCTCGACCTTAATCACCATACAGGGAAACCATTCGCGCTTACAAGGGCCATCTTCTTGCACCCATTCCCATAGTGCGTTGGAAACTTCAATGCGATCGCCTACTCTTAGCTTTAGTGCATCCTCAAAATAAGAATACTTATCAAAATGATATGACTCTACACGATTGAGCCACTGTAAACCATAGCGTTGCCGTATAAATTGTACTGTTCCAGAGTCATTCTCCAGTAGCCAGTCGTTGAGTAATTGCACTTTCCAAGTGCGGTTGCGTTGTTCTTCATCCTTAACAAATTGTAAAAATGCTTCTAACTCCTCTGGGGTAAGTTCGTCTAAGGGATTAGCAATAGCTGATGCTCTAGAGGCAGAATTTCCCTGAATTTGCTTGACGACTTGCAGTAATATCTCTTTCTGCGTGTCAGTGAGAGGACAGCTTGCTGCATCACAATCATTAAAGGCTGCGAGCATAGATGCTTCAATCTCATCTGGAGTCATAAGTTAATAGCAATTGAGGGTATTTCCCTAATTATTACAAAGGTTAAATTAAAGTCTTCAATCCCTTGTAGTGAAATTCAGGTAAGCTGAGATTATAAGTTACATATCGTTAGATTAAGCCACGGAGTCTTTTATGCGCTTGCGCTCACTCACGGTCGTTTTTATTTCCTGTCTCATCACCTTTCTATCGTGGGTGAGCATTCCCCCTGCTGTAGCGTTGACACAGATTAGATTATTTGATGTTTCCTATAAAG
>NZ_JAIVFR010000449.1 GCF_020829685.1 Nostoc sp. CHAB 5715
CTAATGTTATTTTATATACGGCTATAACAAGTGGCTAATTTCAGCAAAAAACTTTGTAATTCCTAAATAAAATAGAGTACAAAAGGTATCATCTACCTAATATCACATAGACAATTATTGGATTACAATTAAATAGTCATCTAATTAACAGTAATATCACTTAAACTTACTTAGGCTGAATTCCGTATACTTAAAGTAACCTAATAAACTAGCATTATTTAACCACTGTCAACCAACATCGAGAATTGCTCACAGAGATGGAAGCCCTCAAGTAGTTCTTGATAGAGAAAGTAACCTTGTGAGTGCCTGCCCTAAGTTTCTAGGATATTTTATAGAAGTTTTGTTAAGTGGCCACAGCGATGTCTTCTATTGAGGACAACAAAACAATTGTTTAGCGATCGCTCTATTCGGCGAGCGAATCAGTGTAAATTCAGAAATTCTTGAAAATAATAAAAATACTAACTTACCGGATGATATAATCCCGTATTTTCGTTAAATTCCCATCCCATACCCGATTTATCCTTGCCCTTGCACCATGCTACAAAAAGCGGTGGGTGCAGCTTATTTCGCTGCTCGCGCATAGTTTCTACACTTACACCAAGTCTGGAACCTAAACCTTCTTCCGTTAATGGTTGGATTCGGGGAGTATGCCCTTGATAGGATGAATTGTTGTGGTACGATTTCTTCTGCGGCCTCGGTTGGTTGTTGAGATGATTTTGAATTTTAATAATCGCCTCGGTAAACTGTGTCATTCGGGCTGTTATCCCCTCCACTTTTTCTTCTAAATCGGCGAGATTATGGATTGCTGTGGTTTCGTTGCTAGATTCACTTGAAAACTGTGACTCTAGCTTATCAAGTCGTGAGCAAATAGTTAATATCGTTTCATTCGTCAGACTGGCGTTACTATTGTTACCAGCGACTAAGTACTCCTCAACACTTGCCTTAATCTTAGAGTCCAAGCGTTTATCTAAATCATTGCCACCAATTGCATCAAGGTGATCTATATCATCTAGGTAGAGTTCGATAAATTGGGTCAGCGTGGCTGTTGCCGTCGTCCCTTTCTCCCGGCAACGGGCGATAAACTGCTCCCACATCTTTTGGTCGCAGTTAAAAGATGCCAGTTTCTTGTTTTTCCCTGTTTGGCTCATGTCTAGGTAATGTCTTTTGTTACCGGGACTCTCCGCGACCGAGTGAGCGCGTCATCCAGATAATTACCTTGACACTATCATTTTGGAGTGGACTAGCGCGATTGCAATTCATCGGAAGAGTGTAATCATGCGATCGCCATCGCACTCGTCCCGTTATCTGAGTATGCCAGCCATTGTTGGATGTTATCGCTTTTGTAGCCGAGTCAGGGAGGTAACTTTCTGGCTTAGGCATCCACCTAGTCAATCATATCTGCCAACAAATTTGTCATCTCTGACTGACCTTGTTTGCGGTTATCGTCATACTGGATTAATACATCCAGCTTGGCATGACGGCTGACTTTTTGCGTCTTTAGCAAAATACCGCTCAATTGGGGCTTTGAGAGATTTTTTTAATGACTCTACCGCATGATCAAATCCGGTATCATCGTTTGCTTTTGGGGATGCCCGTCTGGGGGAATATGGAGTATCAGACATAGCATTGGGCGCGAAAATGGTGTTTTTCGATATCAAATCTATTCTCTCTCGATTTGCCCAACCACACTCACTTTGGCGCGATAAATCTTTCATTAGACCAACACAATCTGAATGTTGCTAAATATACTGCTGTAATTGTGCTATTCGCTTGTTACCCAACACTTGACTGTACTACATTATGTATTTTGGCTGAATTATTATAGATGCAAAAATTAAACCATCCCAGTGGTTGGAATGGTTTAAGGTAATTATCAATTTTTCTTACTGCTCATTTTGCTTATAGGAGGCGACCAATTGTTGTTGGCGACAATTCGGGCAAACTTTTTAACTTGACAGTTTCGGCGACTTGGTTGTTATTCTGGCATAATGAAAAGATAGGATTGCCCGTTAGCTTGATTTGAGCTTGATGCTATTAGGGTTGCGCTTCCAAGATCCGACCTATACTTCTTGGCGATAGTGCTGGCAACCCCCTGCGAGTAGCTTCTTCAGCAACTTGCATATGGTAATGGTGCTTTGAACGACTGGGTTTTCGGTTCTTGCTCCATTCGCTGATTTCGACAATTTTGCTCGTCTGCGCTCTTGCACTTCTTAGGTCTGCCTGCGTTTACACCTAATACATCATTTACCTTTGCGATCGCATCTTCCAAGGTTTCCGATGTTATGGTAACTAGTTGAAGTGCGGAATGTGGGATTAAAAGAAAGTATTAATGAATTCCAGACTGTACGCGCCACAAACTGGCATAAATCCCATCAATTGCTAGTAAGTCCTTATGCTTACCCTGTTCCACAATTTGACCATGATCCATTACATATATACAATGACTGTGGCGAATTGTGGAAAGACGATGAGCGATCGCAATTGTCGTCCGATTTTGAGTAATCATCGCCAAAGACTTCTGAATAGCCGCTTCAGTTTCATTATCTACCGCAGAGGTAGCCTCATCCAAAATCAAAATTGGTGGGTCTTTGAGAATAGCACGAGCGATCGCAATTCGTTGTCTTTGACCACCAGAAAGTTTCTGACCTCTTTCACCGACGATAGTATTGTATCCTTGGGGTAGTTGCAGGATAAATTCATGAGCCTGGGCTAATTTGGCAGCATCGATGATTTCTTCATTACTTGCATCAAAACTGCCATAAGCAATATTTTCCGCCACCGTACCGTGAAATAAAAATACATCCTGACTCACCCAACCGATACAGCGCCGCAGTTCTAAAAGTTGTAACTCTCGAATATCGATATCATCAACCAGGATTTGTCCACCTTGGATTTCGTAAAAGCGCAGCAGTAATTTGACAAGAGTACTTTTACCAGAACCAGTTGCACCGACAATGCCAATATTTGCACCAGGGGAAATATGCAATGATAAATCTTTGAGTACATTGGTGCGACCATTGTATGCAAAGGTGATATTGTCAAAATGCACCTCACCGCTTACTGTTTTTAACGGTAAACGATGTTTCCCTGTGGGAATAGCAATGGGAGTATCTAACAATCCCATAACTCGTTTAATAGAAGCCAGGTCAAAGATTTTGTTGAGGATAGTAAAAGTTACCGCAGTCCACACTTGAGAGCGGTAGTTTTTAGCATAGTGTAATAAACGTAGGAGGGGATGGTTTTTGGCTACTGGCAAAGAGGTCATCATAAATGCTCAATTTAGAGAAAATAATTAATAAGAATTACTTGGAGTTTCATTAATTAATGCAGGGGGTATTTGGGCGAAAATAGCAGATTGTAACAGTTCAGGAAGCTGTTTCCAAACTACAGTTCCTTTATCGCTTTTGATATACAGTTGCATAAAATCTAGTAATGCCGTTGCACTTTCACCGGGAGTGAGATTGACAAAGAGATAGGTGGGTTTGTCTGGACTAGCGACGGATACAACACAGCCATGACTACACGCCCATAAACATCCTACTGGTTGAATTTCCACTTCATCATCGGGGAATTGCTCGGCGCATAAAGTGTTCAGTTGTTCAAATAAAATAGTGCCATCAAAAGGTGGATTCTCTGGTCGTTTTTCAGAAGAACTGTGGCAGGATTTGCAGATGAATAGGGTGTGTTTAGACATAGGTTTAAGGTGTATTTACAAGGTATTTGTAGATAAGGCTTGACGCAGGGAAATTGGTATCTGTTCTAAATCTTCCTCGCCAAAACCTTGAAAAAATTTCTGCGGTTCAATTTCCAGATAAATTCGTGAAAACTTCTCACCGGCTTTCCACCATTCAGTTTCTTTGATATCGTAGTTACATTCTGAATAATATCTGCCTACTGCTTCGTCTGTCTTGTCAGTTAAACTGTGGCGTTCAATTCTCACTTTTCCTGAAAGAAAAAAACTCAAGCCAAATCGAGATTTATCTAAACTATTTCTAATCCACACAAGATCATCAATAAACTCTTGTTCATGTATTTAAATAGACAATCCAGTACGTAATTATGTCCAGCAATCATAGGTATTACAGACATCAAGAATCTTCCCTTGGCAGATAGTTTCAACCCCCTTTGATTGACTAGAAACTGTACCCTTTTGCTGACTTTCTGCCCACAGTTCTTGCCAGTCTGTATCTGTCAGAATTTTTGTCATAGTTTAATAATAAATACTGTTATTATCAAGCTGATATATGATTGAAAATAACGAGCTTTTTCAAGTTCCCCGAAAGGGAACACCTAAATACTGGATGCAATGCTGATTGCGAATTAACAAGTCAGCGCTTGCGCGATGCCTGCTGGAGCGTAGCGATCGCTCCAGTAGTCAGTACCCCAGCCCGCTATAGGTTTAAGTAAGAAGTATTCTCAATTATTGCACGAAATTAGCTGTTAAAAAAGCGACTTGATCAGTAAACCAAAAAGTTTTTTCCCAAGAGCGATCGCTAATCAAGCTTACGTACTTTAAAGTACTATATACTACCAGATATATAATTAATGCTTATACTGCTGTGAAAGGCTTCAAAAAATGAAATGATGACAGGACTTACGCAACTGGCACAGTGCGATCGCAGGTCTATAGTATTGATGTACTATAAAAATAGTGGCGTACCCAGAGGGCATTGCTGAAATTATTAACAGTAATCGGCTGTGTTAAGTATTCTTAAAATCATGAGAAAATTAATTGAGGATGCATAAAATCAATCTTCTAATTGATGAGATTTACTAAACTTAACAATTAGGTACTTGTTAAGTAGTCAGATTAATTATACTCTGACAAATTTGGCGGAGCATTTAGAGCAGACCAGTCATGATAAAATCAACCGTTATTTAAAGAACGAAAAATTAACACCTCGGATTCTTTGGGATAATGTGAAAGATTTAATAGAAATAAATGATAATGCCTACTTGGTTTTTGATGACACAGTAATTGATAAACGATACGCTATTGAAATCGAGCCAAGTAAACGCCAATATAGTGGCAATGAGCATGGTGTAATTCAAGGAATTGGGTTAGTAAATTGTGTATATGTCAATCATGAAAACGGAAAGTTTTGGGTAGTTGACTATCGAATTTATGACCCAGACAGAGATGGGAAAACAAAGATAGAACACGTAACAGAGATGCTGCAAAACCTTGTGTACCATAAGAACTTACCATTTCAAGCCGTCTTGATGGACACTTGGTATGCGACAAATAAATTGATGTTACAGCAGATTTGGAGTTTATGAGGTACAGTAACAGCAATTTGTAAACCAATTTTTGAGATGTTCAGGATTAATTAATTCAAGTGCTATTTTAATTAAAACATCAACTCCAGGTGCATTCAAAGGAGAAAATTGTTTCAGGAAAGCTTTTAATTGTGACCACCAATGTTCGATGGGGTTAAATTCAGGGGAATAGGGAGATAAATACAGAACACTTGCACCAACAGATTCAATTAAGGGTTTAATTTCCGCGACTTGATGTGCAGGAAGATTATCCATTACAACAACTGCACCAGCCCATAACTGTGGAAGCAAAAAATGTTCGATAAAGACTTTATATGCATTCCCGTCCATTGAGCCGTTTAAAGTCATGACAGCCAAAACTTTTTTTAAGCTGATTCCCCCAATTACACTTACTTTCGCCCCTCGGTAATATGGCTTAAAATCATATACCCTACTGCCGCGATCGCTCCTGGCATAAGTCCGAGTCAAACCAAGTAAATCTTGGGGATGACGACTAGCGAGTAAATTAGCGATCGCTTCTGGAGTCCGGTGGATATGAGCCGATCCTGAGCGCAGTA
>NZ_JAIVFR010000044.1 GCF_020829685.1 Nostoc sp. CHAB 5715
ATGACTAAATAATCCGAAAAATTTTTAGTCTACTTCAGTAGACTTGAGCTATTAGCCTTGGAATTCATTCCAAGGCGGGCGTGGAAGCTAACAGATAATAGATTTCTAGCTTAAGTTGACACGTATGGGCAGTGCCCTTACACATCGTGATGTAATATTGTACAGGTAGAACGATTTACCAGCCTTGGAGAAATTGCTGGGGAAGAAGTTTTGAGTGAGTTGTTTACTTTGTATTCAAAACCAGTGATTCGGCTGAATTCGGTCAAAACATTAAGTTGGCAAGCACAACTTGATAGCGCATACTTTGTTTCGCCTAGAAAAGCATATCTTTAATTTAACTCTCCCATAAGTTCGGGAACTGCTCCCATAAGTCCGGGAGCCGCTCCCATAAGTTCGGGAGCCGCTCCCATAAGTTCGGGAGCCGCTCCCATAAGTTCGGGAACTGCTCCCATAAGTCCGGGAGCCGCTCCCATAAGTCCGGGAGCCGCTCCCATAAGTTCGGGAGCCGCTCCCATAAGTCCGGGAGCCGCTCCCATAAGTTCGGGAGCCGCTCCCATAAGTTCGGGAGCCGCTCCCATAAGTTCGGGAGCCGCTACAGTTGCAATATTGATAACGATAGCTTAAGTATGGTATGCTGCGAGTCGTTGGAATGCTGACGGCGTTGGAACATCTGCGAGGTGCTGGCGTATCACCTCAGCACATGCACCTGGGCTTAACAACGAGGTATCGACTTCAAGATCATAGATACCAGGGATGTGGACTTCACGTTGCCATAACTGAACTGGATGTGGCATTAATGAGTAGGCTGTACTTCCCACTTTCCCCCCTGTCTTTTGTCGCCGTTCCATAATGATTTCAATGGGGCAACGAACGCCTACGAACAAGACCGGCAATCCGTTCAAACGCCGCGCACTATCGGCCAGAATGCCCCGTGGGATTGCGTAGGCGTCATGGTGTCCAACATCAACCACGACATTCAGACCCAAGCGGCTGTGGGCGGCGATGGACTCATACATGGCGCTGTACAGAATGGGAACAAGGGGTTCGATGTCCTGGCGTTCTCCCCCTGGCCGCAGACCGATCCCAGGCAGGTATCGTGGGGGAGTCATTTGCATAAACCTATCGACACCCAAGTTCATCCACAGACCATCAAATGTCTCCTGGATCACTGCGACAATGCTTGACTTCCCCGATCGCGGGACACCATTCAGGATGATAATCTGTCCTAGCTCCTGTGTCTGCCCCATGATCACTCCTCGCGTCTTTAATATATAGTTAGCAGTTCCACGTTAAGGCTAAAATGTTGAATCGGCAATTGAAAATGCTTCTACCTCAGCCATGAAGCATTGGCTGAGGTAGAGATTTAATTGTGAGTGCAAGCACATTGCAAGGTAGACCGCTAGCATTACGAGTTAGACGCTAAAACGGCTATAAAGATTTTAAAAGGGACAATTTCTAGTTTACCCAGTGCCACAAAGTTGGTTGAAGATTGCAGCAATCTATTGCCGTTGATTTCAACTTTTTTGGGTTTAAGTTGATCCGCCCGTGATTCAAATCGCGGGATAATATAGCGATCGCTCGTTTGTATGCAATAGACTTTGACCTCTCTCCTAAGAGGAGCTACGGTGTACACACAAGTCGAATTACCCTCCTTAATCCCCCCTTAGAAAGCTACGGTGTACACACAAGTGCTGTCCACATAGGTTTCAACTTTTTTACCTACATTTTGTCAGAGTTAAACTGTCACACTCACCGACATCCCGCCCAGAACTAAAGTTCAGGGCTAATAGCTGAAGTCCACTTAAGTGGACTAAATTGATCGTTCAGTCCACTTAAGTGGACTTCAGCTATGAGACTCGGAATTCATTCCGAGGCGGGATAGAAACGCAGTGCGAGATTTTTTAATAAAGATAGACTGCGACAAGACTTGTGTGTACACCGTAGCCTTAGAAAGGGGGGAGACCGGAAATCTAGTTCCCTCCCCTTTATAAGGGGAGGGTTAGGGTGGGGTAAAACCTTGGTTAATCAGCTATTTCAGACTTGTGTGTACACCGTAGCTCCTAAAAGGAGAGAGGCTTTAAATCTTACTCCCCAACCCTAGTAGGAAAGGGGTTGGGGGTTAGGTCCCTATTGGACTCAACTGAGAAATCGCACCCTCTTTAACTTAAAGATTAAGGTAAAATTATAATTAAAAATATTAAGAATTTTAAAGCTAATCAATGTCCAGCATTACTCTTGACAAAAGTAACTCTCATGTCGTGGTTATCGGTGCGGGAATAGGTGGACTGACTGCTGGAGCATTATTAGCTCATAGAGGTTACAGCGTCTTAATTTTAGATCAGGCTCTTGTACCCGGAGGCTGTGCTTCGACGTTTAAACGCCAGGGATTTACCTTTGATGTGGGCGCAACTCAGGTGGCGGGGTTGGAACCAGGGGGAATTCACCACCGGATTTTCTCAGAATTGTCAATAGATTTGCCACAAGCAACGCCTTGCGACCCTGCTTGTGCGGTATATTTACCTGGGGAAAGCACACCGATTAATGTTTGGCGCGACCAAGAGAAATGGCAAGAAGAACGACAAAAACAGTTTCCTGGTAGCGAACCATTTTGGCAGTTGATGGCAACTTTATTTGATGCTAGTTGGGAATTTCAAGGACGCGATCCGGTGCTACCACCACGTAATTTATGGGATTTGTGGCAACTAGCGCAAGCGGTGCGTCCTAGTACATTAATTACTGTACCCTTCACTTTGTTTACGGTAGGAGATGCTTTACGGTTATGTGGACTGGGAAATGACCAACGACTGAGAACTTTTTTAGATTTGCAACTGAAGTTGTATTCTCAAGTTAATGCAGAACAGACAGCATTACTTTATGCAGCCACAGCGTTGAGTGTATCCCAACTGCCCCAAGGATTGTTTCACCTCCAGGGAAGTATGCAAGTATTAAGCGATCGCCTGGTACAATCCTTAGAAAGAGATGGCGGCAAATTGTTGATGCGCCACACTGTAGAACAAATCAAAGTAGAAAACGGCAAAGCTACTGCTGTAGTCATTAGAAATCAAAAAACTGGGGAAGTCTGGACAGAAGCCGCAGACCATATAGTTACCAATGTCACCGTGCAAAACTTGGTGCAGTTATTGGGAGAACAAGCGCCATCTGGATACAAAAACCGGGTGGAAAAACTACCCCAAGCATCGGGTGCATTTGTGGTGTATTTGGGTGTAGATGCCAGCGCGATTCCGCCTGAATGCCCTCCCCATCTACAATTTATGTACGATGTCAATGGCCCCATTGGCGAGAATAATTCCCTGTTTGTTTCTGTTAGTCATCCTGGAGATGGTCGCGCACCGGAGGGGAAAGCGACAATTATTGCTTCTTCATTTGTCGATCCTACACAGTGGTGGCAGACTGATGATTATGAAGGACTAAAAGAAAAGTTTACCCAAGAAGCGATCGCTCGTCTTGCCCAATACTTTTATCTCAAACCAGAAACTATTATTTATCAGGAAGCCGCAACACCGCGCACCTTTGCTCATTTCACAGCCCGCGATCGCGGTATAGTTGGCGGTATTGGTCAAAGAATTCCCACCTTTGGCCCCTTTGGGTTCGCCAATCGTACACCAATCCAGCATCTATGGTTAGTTGGTGACTCCACCCATCCAGGGGAAGGTACTGCTGGGGTGAGTTATTCGGCGCTAACAGTAGTTAGGCAAATTGAGGCGCAAAAAGTAGATTAGGTTCATCTAATTCCGCTATCGTAATTAATTATTAGTGACAACACCCCAGATCGTAATGGGGTTTAATTCCCCTGCCTGTAGAGGCAGCACGTTTTGTGTCGGGGTAAAATCCCCGTTACAAAACGTAATTGCGAATTGCGAATTGGTTTAACTTCCGTTTTTGCACGGTTCTGATACTGTTGGTCAATTCGCTAGGGGTTAAACCCCCCCATCCCTAAAATCCTGGTTTTGCGTTGCTTTCCCGCCCTGCAATAAATTGCGGGCTAATAGCTAAAGTACGTTGAAACGCACTGAAATTAAAGAAATTAAGATGGATTGGGGCTGATGGCTTAGACTCCCTACCAATTCGCCAACAGTATCCGGTTCTCGGCTCAATGCTAAAACTCCTCCTTCCGTGGCAGGTAAGTCATACCTGTAACCGATGGCAAACAGTACAGAAAACTGGTGAAATAAGGTTAGTGTTGCTAATCTGGAGTAATGACAGACAGCGTTTTAATTCTTGGTGGACGGGGGCGGATTGGTAGCAGTGTTGCTCAGGATCTCGCTACCCATACGCAGGCTCAAATTACGATTACTGGACGTTCTGCGGAGTTTGGGAAGGCTGTTAGCTTGTCTTCTGGAGGACAAGTGCAGTTTTTGGTATTGGACTTGGCAGAAGTTGACAAGTTGCGAGATGCGATCGCAAACTCTAACTTAGTCATCCATTGTGCTGGGCCATTTCACTATCGAGATACTAATGTTCTCGAAACCTGTATTGCTCAAGGCGTTAACTATATAGATGTCAGCGACCATCGTTCTTATACCAGCAAAGCTCTCAATTTCAGTGAACAAGCTGCTGCTGCTGGTGTGACGGCAATTATTAATAGTGGTATTTTTCCTGGTATTTCTAATAGCATGGTGCGTCAGGGGGTTGAACAATTTGATAAACCAGAAAAGATCCATTTAAGTTATTTAGTTTCCGGTTCTGGCGGTGCTGGCATTACAGTGATGCGGACAACTTTTCTTGGGTTGCAGTATCCTTTTGAGACTTGGATAGATGGAAAATGGCAGATAATTAAGCCTTATAGTGAAAGAGAATTAGTTGAGTTTCCACCTCCTTATGGACGCACCGGAGTTTACTGGTTTGATATGCCAGAAACCTTTACACTACCCAAAGCCTTCCCATCAGTAAAAACTGTAATTACTAAGTTTGGCTCTGTTCCCGATTTTTACAATCACCTAACTTGGATTGCTGCACATATTTTTCCCAAGTGGTTAATGCAGCGTCGTTACATGATTGAATTTCTGTCTCATGTCAGCCATTCGATGACAGATGTCACTAATAATTTTAGTGGAATTGGGGTAGCAGTTCGTTCAGAAGTTACAGGGCAAAAAGATGGTGAAACTGCCGTTTATTGTTCAACTGTAGTGCATGAAAATACAGCTGTGGCTTCTGGTTGCGGCACAGGTAGTATTGCCCAGTTATTGCTAGAAGGTAAACTTAAGAAACCAGGTGTTTTTGCTGTGGAAGAAGCGCTACCAACAAATTTATTTGAAGAGGTAATGCAAAGCCGAGGAATTAAAATTAATCACAGTTGGTTATAGGTGAATACGTTTGGGTTAAGCACACTGGGTGAGAATTTCATCCGATTTCACGAAATATTCAGATACAGAGGTAGGGGCGTACAAATGTACATTGGTGTCAATTTAACGTAAAAGCCATGTCCCGCAAGGAACTGAAGTTCCTTGCTAATAGCGAAAGTCTTCTTTTGATGACTAAATATAGCCAAAAATCTTTAGTCTACTTCAGTAGACTTTAGCTAAAAGCCAAAGAACTTTAGTTCGAGGCGGGTGAGTCAGCCAACAGTTAAGCTATTTCTAGGCTTTTGTTGACACCAATGACATCTGTACGCCCCTACTATAGGCAAAAATTAATATACCTTGCGGTAGAAGTAAAAACTGTACCTAAACATCTAGGATGCCTGTGAGCCTGAAATCTTGAATATATTTATACATCACCACGGCTCATAAAATAAAAACAGGAGCGTTTTTTTGTGCAAAAAATTTTATTAACTTTAAAGCAAGCGTTACGTTCAAGCTTTTTGGTCGTTGGTTTAATTATTTTCATTAGCTTGTCAGGTTCTTTCATTTTCGTTCAGCAAGCTAGTTATGCAACTACTCTTGAAGAATTAAAGCTAATACCGCCAGAGTATAAACCAAATTCTGAAGAAAAAATTAATCGTGCTAACGAATTTGATCCTGGTGTTGGTGTTCAAGAAGAAGAACGACAAGAAGCTTATGAGCAAGCAATAAAAGATTCAAAAAATCTTAATACTCTAGAGAAGACTTACGAAAGGAATTTGAAGGCTGAACAAGAACAAAATCCCCCAGAAAGTTTTGGGGAAAAAGCGAAAGAAGTTATTGAAAAGGTGACGGGTAAATAGGGAATATAGACCTAACCCCCAACCCCTTCCCTGCAAGGGAAGGGGAGTAAGATTCAAAGCCTCTCTTCGGTTTTGAGTCACAGGTTTAGAAAATTAAATTACTTTTACTCAAATTCATCTATTGTGGCGGGAGGATTAGGGTTTCTCTGATTAGCAATATTGCGCTCATACCATTTCATTAATGGAGTTGCACTGATGCCATGTATAATCACAGAAACTACAATAGTAGTATAAGTTATCCAAGCAATTTGTTCGGCAACTTCACCTTTTAAGCCATGACCAAAGGCATAGGCGAGATAATATAAAGAGCCGACACCGCGAATACCAAACCATCCAATCAACCACCTAGTTGCTGGATGAAAGGTTCGGCGGTGTGATTCTACAGGGCGTTTGCCTATTGTGCTAATCCAAACTCCTACAGGTCGGATTATGAAGAATAATAAAACTATCACTAATAAAGATTGCATAGCATAGTTGAGCATTGGTTGCAATAATAATATTGATCCCAATAGTAGAATTGTTCCAACTTCCAGCAGTTTTTCAACTTTCTCAACAAATTCCAACTGTGCTAGCGGTTTATCAGAATTTCTGTAACTGCGTTGGACAACTAAACCAGCAATAAATACTGCCAAAAATCCATAGCCATTCACCATCTCTGTTAAGGAATAAGTTAGTAGAATTGTGCTGATAGCAATAAAATCTTCCATTAACTCATCGGTACGACGGCGTTTTTGAATTCTTTTTTCAATCCAAACTATAGATTTTGCAATAACAAATCCCATAACAATGCCAGCTGCGATCGCCCAAATTAAATCAACCGCGATCCACTGTTTAAACCATTTCTCCCAGTTGTCATCTTTTAATGCATGAAGACCAAAATAAACGAAGGGAAAAGCTAAAGCATCATTTAACCCACCTTCAGAAGTTAAACCAAATCTCAACTCATCTTGGTCGTTTATATCTGTCAGTTGTACTTCTGATGCTAATACTGGATCGGTAGGTGCAAGAATTGCTCCTAATAAAATTGCTTCCCCCCAATTCATCCCTAAAAACAATTTACCCACAACAGCCAGAGCAAAAATTGAAATTGGCATCAGAAATACAATTAACCGGGCTGTAATACCCCAACCCACCAACCTTATAGGACGAACAATTCTTAAGCCGCAGCTAAACACAGAAATAATTACTACAAGTTCTGTTATTCTTTCCAGCACTTCGGCATTAAAAACTTCATCTCGACGTAATTGAATCAGCCCAAAGGCGTAAGGGCCTAGCAAAATACCAACTAGTAGATAGATAAGGGCAAAAGAAAGAGGTAAGCGAGCAATCCAACCTGACCCTAATGTGACCATCAGCAGAAGTAGACCAATTATAAATAAGTCAATAATATAGATATCTACCATATAGCGATTTATATAAAAATTAGGCGTTACTTTGTAAGCTTAGTTGTAATAGCTTGGTATTAGAAATTACCTATGGGCAGATTTTCTGGAATTGGGGATTGGAGATTCACACCCGCCAGCAAATTTGGGAAGAACACACCTGTGCGCTCCTACTAAGCGTATTGGTCTATATTCCCTATTTTCTCACTCAGATATCGCCAGTTTTAGTACAAATATACTATAATGAAGATAGCGTTCACAAAGCCTAGCCAAATATATAACGGCTCTGTGAAAACCTTCTGGAAGATGGATTCAAGGGTTAGTTCGATGATGAAGCATTACATTCTCAACCTCAATCCGACTGCCAAGCATGAATGGGATCGGTGTATTTTACGTGACCCGTTAACTGCTAAACGCCCAGACATTGCCAAGTTAATTGCTGAAGCGGTTGGTGCTGATACAGGCAGTTATTTAGTGAGCGTAAATATCGAAGTTCAAGTTTTGGAGCAAGCCGCAGTCCCTCAAGCCGAACAACTCTCGCTTTCATTTCCAGAAGTGAGTGTGCCGTCACAACCACAACTGCGGGAAGCGGCTTGAGCTAAAGTGCAGAGTTTAGCAGAAAATAAAGTCTGTATAAGCAGGCTTACTTCGTGTAGCCGCAGACTTCAGTCTGACGGCTAACGGAATCATGAGTATATTTGACTTGAGAGGAAAATTATTACAGCTATTTTCAGGTAAATAGACCACGCGGTAGGGGCACAGCATTCTCATTGGTATAAAAGCGATTAGCGGTTAGCGAGCTTGCGATTAGTTTTAAACAAGCCGCCCAATATGAGCGGGGTATTAACCTCCCCAAGATTAATTTTTCGCCCACGAGGGGCGAGGCATGTACCGGGTTAATAGCTAATAGCTAATAGCTAACAGCTTTGTCAACTTAAGCTAAAAATCGCTTATCTGTTGGCTTCCACGCCCGCCTAGAACTAAAGTTCAAGGCTAATAGCTAAAGTCTACTGAAGTAGACTAAAAATTTTTCGGATTATTTAGTCATCTAAAGATGACTTAAGCTATTAGCAAGGAACTGAAGTTCCTTGCGGGACATGGCTTTTACGTTAAGTTGACACGTATGAGCATTGCTGTACCCCTACATCAGATGTGGTCAAATACATGAAAACTGCTGTAAATGATGCAACTGAGTCATTATCCAGCTGCGTTGGGCGAAGCCCTTGCCGAAGGCATCGCACAAGCTGCCCAACGGGCTAATGAAAATCATTGCGATTCATGAAGTTCTTAACTAATTACTATTAAATTTACTTACTAATAGTTTAGCAATGTAATTATTAATAGCTGTCATATCAAAACGTTGACTAGCGCTAGTTCTGGCATTACTTGCTATAGTTGCAGTTATTTCCGTTTCCTGAAGACAGGTGATAATTACTTGTGCAAGTTCCTGGGGTTCTCCTGGTGTCACGAGAAAACCATTAAATCCATGTTCTACTAATTCCATTACACCGCCAGCTTTTGCTGCAACTACAGGTTTTGCACATAGCATCGCCTCTACAATCACTCTACCAAAGGGTTCTGCGGAAGTAGAGGTATGTGCTACCAAATCACAAGCTGCCATTAACTGGGGAATATCTGAACGAAATCCTAAAAATTTGACGCGGTTTTCTAATCCCAGTTCAGCAACTTTTTGGTGTAACTGTTGAGCGTAATCTTGTTCGCCAAACAGTGCATCACCCACTAAAATTGCTGTCACCTCTGGCGGACATTTGGCAAGGGCATCAATTAAAATATGCTGCCCTTTCCAAGGTGCAAGACGGCTAAAGTGTCCGACTACAAATTTTCTTTGCAATCCTAACTGTTGCTGTAATTTATTAATCTCAGACTCATCATTTTTATAATTCTTTGGATCAAAGCCGTTATAGACAACTTCGATGATATCTGGACGTCCTCCTGCTTGCACAAAGGCTGTTTTACTTGCTTGGGAATTAGCAATTACTAATGATGCAAAATGATTAGCTAAGTTAATAGCAATACGAAGATTCGTTTGGCTAAAATGCTCTTTGGAAAGGATATCATGTAAATGATAAACCAGAGGGCGACGACTGAAGAAACTTGCTAATGCTCCGACAACTAATGCTTTTTGGGTGTTGGCATAGATTAAATCGTATTCACGCGCTATTTTAACTACCTTAGTAATCAAAGGAGCAAGTTGTCCCAGACTCTTTAATCCTTGTAGCAAACTACTTTCTTTGCGAACTTGGATTGCTTGAGTTGCAATAACTTCTACTGGGATATTATTTTGCTGCAATAAATCTTTAAATGGCCCATCTGCAAATAAACCTACCAAAGCGCGATCGCCATAAGGTTTAGCAATATCTATTAAACACAATTCTGCACCGCCTGGTTTACCACTTTGGTCTAAGAAAAGAATTCTCATGATACCTCTATTTTATCTAATTTGATCAACGTAGCACCCCTAGTATTTATTACAATCAATTGTTTAAGCTAATAAAATCTTCCGTACTTGTTGGGCGATCTGATTCCAGTCGTAATGTGTGGTGGCGTACTGGCGACAAGCTGATCGTGAAGGTATAAGGATATTTCCCAAAAGCACTTGCTCTAATTTTTCAGCAATGGCTGAGGCTTCTGTAGAAGTAGTAATTAAATCGGCTGAAAATCCTGATAAAATTTCTGGCATTCCCCCAACTGGGGTACATAAAACAGGAGTACCGCAAGCTAGAGACTCGATTATTACTAATCCAAATCCTTCAAAAGATTGACTAGGCATAACAGTCAATTCAGCAGCTTGATAAGCTATAGGCAATTGCTCATCAGGTAGAAAACCTAAAAATTTAACGTTGTCATCTAGTCCTAATTCTGTAGCTTGTTGTTGTAGTGCAGCTTGGATGTGACCACGACCTGCGATCGCTAGCCAAACATCTGGTATTCTGGGCTTAATTATAGCCAGCGCTTGTAATAATTTGTCAACTCCGGTTCGATGTACTAAGCGGCGTGATGTAAATATTATCCGGCGATTGCTAGGCCAGCCTAGCTTTGTACAAGCCTCTTTGGGTGATAAATTTGGTTGAAACCAGTTAATATCAACTCCACCAGGAATAATATTAATTTTGCTCCACGGTACTTGATATTTATCATGTAGAATTTTACCAAATGCTTTGCTCAAAACAATGAAGCGATCGCAGCGATTATAAGTGTTTTGTTCTATTAGCCAATGCTTGATCAAAAGACTGAGATTTTTATTAACCACTTCTTGCTGACTCTCAGAAGCCCAAGGCCCATGAAAGTTAAAAGTAACTGGTACTCCCTTTGGTAAAATATCTAAAAGAGGAAAGCTATATAATGCAAAGTGCAAATTAATAGCATCTGGTTTGCTTGTTCTTGTTTTTTGGAAATTAGTGCGAATTGACCATAATCTTTGCCAAATAGCGCTATCAACAGAAGCCAAGTTAGTCAGCTTAATCGGCGAATTTATTTCAGCCTCTGGTAGACCGACTCCGCATAATTCAACCTGGTCTTTATTTGCAACTAACTTATGAGTTAGTTCATAAATATACCTTTCTAATCCTCCGGGACTTTTGGGAAACCAGCCTAATCCAAGGGTGAGAATAGATGCAGATGATGAAGCAAAATTTTCTGTTTTATTTTCCACTGATGTGTCTCCTATAAATATATTAAAACAGGCGTACATCTGTCATAAGTGTCAATTTAACGTAAAAGCTATGTTCCGCAAGGAACTAAACTTCCTTGCTAATAGCAAAAGTAATCTAAAGATTACTAAATATCCTCAATAATCTTTAGTCTACTGAAGTAGACTTTAGCTAAAAGCCAAAGAACTTTAGTTCCAGGCGGGTGAGGAAGCTAACAGTTAAGCTATTTCTAAGCTTTTGTTGACAAAGCTGTTAGCTATTAGCTATTAACCCGGTACATGCCTCGCCCCTCGTGGGCGAAAAATTAATCTTGGGGAGGTTAATACCCCGCTCATATTGGGCGGCTTGTTTAAAACTAATCGCTAATCGCTAACCGCTAATCGCTTTTATACCAATGCACATCTGTACGCCCCTACAGCATGTTTCAAAGCTGAATCACTAGACTAAATACACATTATCAATAAGATTTTTAGATAGAACACCAATTTATAAACTATTTATATATCAACGTCAACAACGAATAAAAACTTGTATTTTTATTAACTACATAACACTGGCTTGGACACATCTGATACTTGCCAATTAACGAAGGTGAATTCTAGATAGGGAAAGACAAAAACCACTATAAATTAATAGTTATAGAACTATCCTGTATTAATGTTTACCAGATTTAATTACTTTTAAGTAAAAAATCATACTTTAAATAAGGTTTTCAAAATATTAGCTGAATAATCATAAGAATAAGGTAAATCTTGTAAAGATTATGTAAAGTTGTTGGTTATTTATAATAATTATATTTTTGGCGGATTTTAGAAAAAACAATTGTATATAAATAATTAAAAGCTTAAAGAATATATGAAAAATAAATTTATGGCGCAGTTAAGAAAACTCTGTCACAAATTCAACAATCAGCACATCAAAAAGATATTAAAGATTAGATATTTACAAAAAAACAAAACTTTAAACTTTTTACTCAGTCTGACTGTTGGAGTCATTGTTACTACTTTTGGAATTACAACAGACTGGGCGACAACTGGAACACGCACGCTTATCTACAAAACATCGTCGATAAGTAATACTATTGCCAGTGAAAATCTGCGAGTACAAAACAATACGGTAACATCCACACCTACTTATAAAACATCGTGGATAGGTAACACTTTTGGTAGTGGAAATTTGCGTGTACAAAACAATATTGAGGCAATGTATGTTGCCCCTGATGGCACAGTTTATACTAACAGCCATTGGGATGAGGCGGGAATGGAAGCAGCCATCTATAAAGATGGTAAGGTTATTGGTGCTATTGGGGATACTCACGGCTGGAGTCGTGGCGGTGGCATAGCTGTAACAGCAAATAGTAAATATATTTACATTGCCATGACTCAGGGATCTAAGGGCAAAACCAATGAAGATTACCCAGCAGAAGGAACAACTTGGCATTGCGTTAGACGTTATGATTTGTCAGTAAAACCTGCGCCTTTTCCTAATGGGCGTGGCTGGGATAAAAGTATGCTAATTGCCAGTACTAAAAGTGAAGTCACTGGATTAGCAACTGTGGGAAATGAGTTGTATGTGAGTGATTTTGCTACTAACCGGATTCGTGTCTATGATACTGATACGATGAAGGAACTCCGTAGCTTTAACGTTGCTAATCCGGGAGCAATAACTATTGATCCACAAAAAAATCTGTGGATTATTCAAAGTAAAAATGGTAGTAAGCCTGCCAAGATTCTCCATTATTCGCCGAGTGGAAAGCAATTACCCCAACAGATTGCAGATATCGTTGAACCAACTGCGATCGCAATTGATCGTCAAGGTAAGCTGTTGGTGGCAGAAAATGGGCCACGTCAGCAAATGTTGATTTATGACATCAAAGATCAGCCAGTACAGGTGGGTAGTTTCGGCTGTAAGGGCGGTATTTATGCAGGAGTTGCTGGTGAAGTTCGAGATTTGAAACTTTATGGACTTACCGGAATTGGTACAGATGCTTCAGGCAATATCTATATAAATAATAATGGTTTCAACAAATCAGGAACAGATTTGCGGAAATTTTCGCCATCGGGAAAACTAATGTGGCGATCGCTGGGATTGATATTCGTCGATAATGCAGATGCCGATCCTAAAACTGATGGTGTAGATTTATTCACCAAACAAGAACGCTATCTCATGGATTACAGTAAGGCTGCTGGTAAGCAATGGACTTACAAAGCCTACACTTTAAATGCTTTCAAATATCCTCAAGATCCACGTCTGCATACATCACCAGATGGAACCTTTGTTCGCCGCATCCAAGGGAAGCCGTTCTTGTTCCTCACAGATATGTATAACAGCTTTTTGCAAATATATCGTTTTAATCCAGCCACAGATGGTAAAGTAGCTATCCCAGCCGGAATGTTTGTCGGTAGCAATGGCGCAGATAAACCATTTCTTACCGGAAATTGGCCACCGCATCAACCAAAACAAGGGGAATGGATCTGGCGCGATCGCAACGGAAATGGCAAATTTGAAAAGAACGAATATGATACTAGCAAAGATTATCCCTATATCGGCGGATGGTGGGTAGACAGCAAAGGAGATGTTTGGAAAGCTTTGCGAACAGAAGATGGCATTCGACACTATCCTTTACAAGGAATAGATGCTAAAGGCAACCCCATCTACAGTTATAGTTCGATGGAAAAGCAAACTACTCCCAAAATATTTAACGATTTGCGGCGGATCGAATATTTCCCCCAAACAGATACCATGTATTTGTCAGGCTTTACAGTAGATCACCCTGCATTCGGTGACGATACTGGAGTTGCTGGATCTGAAATTGCCCGTTTTGACAATTGGAGTCAAGGAAATCGTACTCCCCGTTGGCGGATTGTGATTCCCCACGACACCACCGGCAAACGTGAAGTGTCTACAGCAGCGATGAGTGTGGCGGGAGACTATGTATTTGCCGTGACAGTTAAAACCGCACAGGTATACGTCTATAATGCAACTACGGGAGCGCAAGTACAACAGTTAAAACCAGGCCCAGAAGTTGGCAGCGAAAGTGGCTGGATTGATATACCCTATGGTATCCGCGCTTTTCGCCGTTCTAATGGTGAGCATCTGGTATTTGTAGAAGAAAATTGGAAAGGAAAAGTGATTATGTATCGGCTGGCGGGGTGAGCATTTATATTATGTCCGCTTGATTAGTTATTAAACCCAAGAACTGATTAACTGAGGTTTTAGCGTCAGTTTTACCCCACCCTAACCCTCCCCGATGTATTGGGGCTACCGTGTACACACAAGTCGAATTTCTTCTTAAATCCCAAAGATTACCTACTTAATCGCAGTGATGGTTAGGGTGGGGTAAAACTAAAGCTAAAACCTTAGTAAATCAGGTTTCAAATGAGGTTTTGAGAATTTATGCAATAAATATATTGAATTCGGGTGGTCGTTTATTGAATTCGGGTGGTCGTTTATTGAATTCGGGTAGTCGTTTATTGAATTCGGGTGGTCGTTTATTGAATTCGGGTGGTCATTTATTGATTTCGGGTGGTCATTTATTGAATTCGGGTAGTCGTTTATTGAATTGGAGGTATCGTTCATTGAATTCAAGCAGTGGTTAGGGTGGGGTAAAACC
>NZ_JAIVFR010000450.1 GCF_020829685.1 Nostoc sp. CHAB 5715
GATCGCTGACATCAAGCAATCAATCGCTGAAAACTCCAAGCAACAAACAATGTTGGAACAACAGCTTGAGTTTGAAAAGGAGCAAGCCACAATTGCTGATGCCAGATACAAGTCAGGGTGTTTACCAATTGTGGCAACGGTCTACCCTCATAAGTACGTAACTATTGTCAAGGGTAAGGTAATCTTTGACCGGATCACCCACTCCCCATTACCATTCGGTACTGTGGTCTGTGATGCCAATGGCAATACTGGTGTGATTGGTGATCGGGGAGCAGTCGAGGCTATTGCTTTTACGGGCAACAGAGATTTAGTTGCTACTCGACTTAAACGCTTTCGTGGCGGCACATACAGTCAACCTATCGACAAAGGAATAAACCAATGAACAATACATGGCCCAAAAACGAGACGGGACACCCAAAAACTAACCCTGCTTTGAGGCTTTTGTATTGGGGACTGGTGATTGCTGGCATTTGGTTTGCCTACCTGAATATTCAACCTTATGAAAGAGCCGTATCATTTATGTTCGGTAAAGCCACCAGCAGTGCATTTATTTCTTTAGTCGCCGCAATTCCCCTAATCAATGGTCTTGCTGCAATATTATCAAAGAGTCTTTCTTGGATACTCGGAGCAATCCTTTGGAGTGTCATTCAGATAATTGAAGTGTTACCACTGATTCTCTATAACAATGAAAAATTTATAGAGAAGATTGTCTCTGAGGCAGATGGGCGTTCCCGCTATCAAGAAAAAGAAACGGATGATCCAACACTCAAAATGCTTAAACGCACGTACAATCACCTGCCAATCTCTGTTGTCAGTAACTTAGAGGTGTTGAAAATCTTTACCTATACGGTTGATTTTTTGATTTGCCTTACGGTTTATTCCCCAGTTGAGAGTGGTAAAATTTCCGACTTGATATTTATTTTGGCGACAGGCCAGTGGGGCAAGTTGGATTACGGTAATCTGGCGCTGGCACTGATTACCTTGTTTGCAATTGAGGTGATTGTCGCATTAATTATTTGGGTTGGTAAACTGTCTTACGCCATTAAGACTTGAGGGAGACGATTAGCGAATGCGTGGAAAATTACCACATATTCGCTACTTTTTTAAAACTTTTACATATATATATGGATATGACGCGCTTTTCGATTAATAAAACCCAGAGAACCCCACAAGAGTGGAGCGTGATTGCTTTTAAAGCTACTACTGAAAACAATATTCAATGGAATATTGCAGGTGGGTTAATTATCGCAGCAGTTGCAGCAAGTGCAACCTCGCCTCTCACAGGGGCGCTCATTGCAGGATGGACGTTATATAGTAGTTTTAAAAAAGCTCAATCGATTCAACGTAATCAAGCAGCTATTAGAGAATACGGCTGTATCGCCCATATTCTCGACGGGGATGATTTTCGAGGATATATGCAGCAAGTGGGCAAGGATTCTGTAGAACAAGAATTACAATTTGCTAGTAGCCAAAAGTACGCTTTTTCTAACGCGGCAATTGATTATGTTGAAGATGCAGAAGTAATCAATTCTTCACCCAAATCATTGATTACTTCTGGTTCCCCACTCCCCACAAAGGCGTATTCATCACTTGCAAACACAAATACTCAATCATCAGTTCATAACCCCACTTTAGTTATAGATATAGTTCGAGAAATTGCAAGACCTATTCGTAACTGCATCATTTTTGGAATTGGTGGAAGCGGTAAAGGAATGCTGGTTGCTAATGCCCTACGTCGAATCAAAGCCGAAAACCCAAACCGCAAAATCTTTTATATTGATCCCAAAAGTGAGCCAGGGGAATATGGTTATACAGAAGGTGTGGTTGACATTGTTCGGCGTAAAAAATGCAAAAATCAACCTCCTGAAAATATTTGTAAATGGATGGATGAGGTACTTGATGGAACCAACGAATCAATCGGTTACATTGAATGGGCTAATAATCAAGAAGAATCTTTATTAGTCATTGACGAAGGTTCTACCCTTGGAGATGCTGCTAAAAAATGCCGAAACGAGCGCATTGGCACATTGATTTTACATATTTCTTCACTTGGCGGTTCTAGCAAGGAGAATGTTTGGCTACTTGCTCAGTCTCCTTATGTTGGGCCACTAGGGTTAAATTTATCAGCTACTAGCCAAATTACAGCAGTTGCCATCATTTCAGACAAGAATACTAACATTTTAAAACAGTGGAAAAAGTCACCGATTCTCGAAATGATAGATTTAGTAAATCTCAATACTTTAATTAAAGCCTCTCCCTGCAACCGCGCTGTGTTCTTTGGTGGTAATTCCACATGGGGCGCAATGCCAGAACTACCGAATTATTCTGCCCTTGATCGGGACAACGATAAGCCAACAGGAGATTCATTATCAACCGAACAACGGCAACAGTTGAGAACTGCGACAGCTACTCAACTGAGTCCTTCCGGGCAAATGATTGATTTTTTGGAGCGGACACGACATTCTACTTTAGAAGATTTTATCGTCAAAGAATTGGGAGAAAATGAGCGTGCTGATCAATTAAAAACAGCAATTGTCACACTTATCCGTCAAACTGACCATCAAGGATTGATTTACAAATTTAAAATTGATGTTTGATTGGAGATTTTATTCACTTCTGCCTCGAATCTCATTAATTATTGAACCAATTAGACTCACATAATGCGTAAATCCTTAACTTCATTTGAATACGCTAGGAACTGGTCAATAACTTGCCGTCGTGTCTATCGTCTTCAAGGCCGTTGCACTAATAATCCCTGGCATGGCAAAGCTACGATAGTACATCATCTACATTATCGGCGATCGCTCCTGCGCCGGATTTTGGGAATGTTTTTACTGCATTTTCCTCGTGCTTCCGTGTCTGGTTACGAAATTCCTGGCTGGGATTGTGTAGGGGTATGCTCCCGTTGCCATGAAAATTACTACGGCAGAAGTAGCAGCCGCACCTCAGTTCACTACCATCAAGTCTGGGTACAAAAAGGTGGATTAAATAATCATCAAACTTGGATTAAAGCGACATCTCTACGAATTAAGTTTTGCTTTCTGGCGTTAACCCGTAGTTGACATTTCCTCTTTCATCATTATTCACAATTTTTTTTACGGATGATTATCTTAATTTTTTTGGTGTCATGAGCGATAAATTAACCACAGCATTACAATAACTTTCAATAAGTCCAGTTAAGCAAGACAGATTGGCTACCCTGCGCCTAGAAAAACGGTACGGCGCTTCTTTACTAGAAATTATTAATCAGATGGAAAACTATGCCATCGTTCACCAATCTATTGAAGACGAAAGGGCTAAACCCAAAAATCAGTTGATTATCCTTTGCTGCTATGGCTGTCTTTGGGGCGCAGTTATCGGAATTGCGACGTTGTTTATTAAGCCCAGCGTGACTGTGGCGGCGATGACTTTAGGTTTTACTGCCGGGGTGTCAGGGAAATTGTTGCTTCAAAAAGGGGAATAAATCATGAAACGCAGAATCATTGATTTAAGCGGCGAAAAGTACATTAAACAAATCTTAGGCGGTTATGTAGAAGACAAAAAAGAGTCATCAACTCAAAATCAACAGAATCAATCTGAATCTAACGCTGATTCTCAACATCAAATTTGAGCGATCGGATAACAATAAAGGAGAGATTTTACTTATGTCAGACCTATCAGTTTTCGTGTTTGAGTCTCAAGAAGTTCGGTTCGTCGGTACACCAGAGAAACCAGAATGGGTCGCTGCGGATATTGTCGCTATATTGTATCCACGGGCAGATCCGCGTAACTATTCCAACTATCTAAGCAAGGTTCCCAGCGCATGGAAGGATCATAAACCAATTATGACCCCTGGCGGAAAGCAGAAAATGGCAACGCTTTATGAACCGGGGCTGTATTATTTGATTGGACGCTCTGACAGTCCGATTGCTGTGCCATTTCAGCAATGGTTATACGAAGATGTTCTTCCCTCTATACGTCGCACCGGGAAGTACGAAATGCCCAAGGCGGAGCAACAACAAAATACCAAACCCACGCTTGATGAACTCCTTAACTTTGGACAAAAGATTCTGTCTGGCACAAGGCTTAGTGCAGAACTTCAAACCATCACCATCCTTCGAGGTGTACAAGCGCTGTGTCCTGAAATAACCCCAATGGCACAGGAGTTGGTCGGAGCAATTCAAGAAATCGTTGCGACTCCCGACCGACATTTGTCTCCAACTGCAATCGGCGAATTATATGCCGAACGCAACGGACTATCCAAGCCCATAAAACCCCAAATAGTTAATCGTGTTTTGGAATCTGCTGGTTTGCAAACCAAGGAGGTTCAAATCAACACTGACTCTACTGGTAACCCACATTCCGCAGATATTAAAGCGGATTTAATAAATATGAATTGGAGAATATCAAGTCTGAAACGATTAGCTGGTAATTATTTCAGGCTTTTTTTCTAGTAAAATAATTGAGTGAGGCAGAGATAGGAAAAACCATGAAAGAGCCAAAAGAGACAATAAAAATCCTAGATATAGACCATTTAGGAATAGTAGCAGGAATAATAGACGAGATGGAATTGGTAGAAGAAGTCAATAAAATAGTAGGAATAAAAGTAAAAGAAACCCTAAGTCCAGGACAAGTAATGAATCTTTGATTTTGAATGGATTAGGGTTTTTGAGCGCCCCATTATACCTATTTGAAGAGTTTTTTGTAGGAAAAGCAACAGAACATCTAATAGGAACGGGAGTATTGCCGGAGCATTTGAATGATGACAAATTAGGGAGAGAATTAGATAAATATTATCAAGTAGGGACAACAAAATTATTTACAGCAATCGCCATAAAAGCAGCTGATAAATTCCAAGTAGAAATGAATAGTATTCATTTAGACGGGAGTTCAATGTATGTACATGGAGAGTACAAAAAAGAGGTGGAGTCAAAAAAGGAAGTCAATCAAGAAACAGAAGTAAATAAATCAGAATTAGAGTCAGAAATGAAACCCATAGAAATTGTTCATGGATATTCAAGAGACCACCGACCAGACTTAAAACAATTTATCATTGATATGATAGTGACAGGAGATGGAGATGTACCATTATATTTAAAAATAGATTCAGGAAACATAGATGATAAAAGTGTGTTTGTAGAAAGATTAAAAGAATTTAAAAAGCAATGGACGTTTGAGGGGATATGTGTAGCAGACAGTGCCTTATATACAGCGGATAACCTAGAAGCAATGAAAGGATTAAAATGGATAACTAGAGTGCCATTAAGTATAAAGTCAGCGCCAAATAAAATCTTAAATATTGAGCCAAAAGAATGGATAGATAGTCAAATATCAGGATATAAAATAGCGACGAGAGAAGCGGAGTATGGAAATATAAAGCAAAGATGGTTAATCATAGAAAGTGAGGAGCGAAAAAAATCAAGTATAAAACAAGTAGAAAAACAAGTTGAAAAGCAGAAAGAAAAAGCAGAAGCATCACTGCGTAAACTGTCCAGGCAGGAATTTGCATGTCAGCCCGATGCTAAAGTAGCGATAGAAAAGCTATCAAACTCCTGGAAATATCACCAAATAAAAAAAATTGAATACTCAGAAAAACCCGAGCATAAAAAAGCTGGAAGACCGAGTAAATCGACTGAGCCAAATCAAATAAAATACCAAATTAAAGGTCAAATAGAAACGAGACCAGCAGTGATTGAATCTGAAAAAGTTAAAGCCGGAAGATTTATATTAGCCACGAATATATTCAAAATTTAGATTTTATTGAACCAGATACAGATTTTTTAGAAGTAGAAAAAACGAGAATATATGCTCCATTAACACGTCCTAATGGTGTACCTCATACTCAGGTAGAATACAAATTAA
>NZ_JAIVFR010000451.1 GCF_020829685.1 Nostoc sp. CHAB 5715
CCAGGACAACTAACAACCCCTCCGATGCCAGAATCTGTTTGACATTCTCCAGCGTTTGCTTCAGGTTACGGGTTGCATGCAGTACATCCGATGCCAGAATCAGATCGAATGAATGGGCATCAAATCCTTGCGCGATCGGATCTGTTTCAATATCCAAAAGTTTGTACTCAACAAAAGGATAATCGCGAAACTTCTGTGCGGCTGAGGCTGCGAACAGTTGAGAGATGTCAGTGAATACGTATTCTGTGCGATTGGGTGGAAGTTTAGGGAGCACATAGGATGTCATTGATCCTGTGCCTGCACCAATCTCCAAAATCCTGACCTTTCGTCCTTCTGGTAAACGCTCCAGCGCCTTTGCGATCGCCTTTTGAACCAGCAGATTGTATATCCGATAACTAGGCGAGTCCTGGTACAAATGCTCAGATGTTGCCAAAGATCCTTCAGAGAAAATGAGCTGTAGGGGATCAACCTCTCCTCGCAACACCTCTGCCAACTTCTGCCCACATCGCCCCAGTAACATTAGTTCTGCTAGGTAAGCTGGACATTCTGCTATTAGCCTCTTCCAAGTCTCTTGTGGCTCCTTCACGAATGGGATTTTATAAACTTCCCACTGATTATCTGTCTGCCACAGCCAACCCTTTTGCTCAAGTATTTCGAGCATGCGACTTAGTAGAGAATGGTGCTGAGAGATTACGCCTAACTGCTTTGCCAGAGAATCTGTAGAAATGCGCTCTTTCAATTGAGGCTGCCAACCGAGCTGCTGAAGGGCTTTGAGAACATAATCGATACACAAATCATCAAGCTGCGGCTCTACCTTTTCGTAATAATGGTTCCTTTTGAGCTGCTCTGTTAACTGAACCATTTCGGGTTGAAGGCTCTCAAAAATTTGTCGGGGGGAAGGCATGTAATCGCCTGGTTGGCACACCAAATCCTGTCCAAGACGTGCTTTTGGTTGCCATTGATACTCATACAGATGATCTTCGATTTGTTCTGAAACAAATTCCTGCGTTGTCGCCAAAGACTGACACTGCAATCCTTCAATTTTTACCAGCACATTTCCTGCCTCATCAAGCAGTTGGATATCTGCTTTCAGTCGGGTTGCATTTTGCTCCACTAGGCAAGCATGGCTCCAAAGCTGGAGTCCAGGACGACCGTAAAAACAAACTCGGTCTATCTGAACGGGCAGGTAAACGCCTTTTGCTTTGCCGTCATTCATACCTTCAAAGAACACAGCGCCCAAAAGAACGTGAAAAGAGGCATCAAGGATAGCCGGATGCAGCCAATAATCATCGATTCCTGCCTCTAAAACATCAGAAATCTGGAGCCGACCTAGCGATTCTCTTTCGCCACACAAGAGTTGCTCAATGCCTTGGAAACAGGGACCATATTGAAGTCCTATTTCTTGGAATTGCTGATAGCAATCACTTTTAGAAATTTTGTTGGTGCAACGGTTGCGAATCTCATCCAAGTCAACCTGCTTGGAGACATTGCTATTTTGAATTTGAGTCAGCTTGCCAGTCGCGTGTCGAACCCAGGATTGTTCAGAATCCTTGCCTTTGCTGTAGATGTCGAAAGAATTTTCGCTAGAATCAAGAATCAATTGTAGCGTTGGGGGATCGCTCTCAGGCAAAAAGAGTGCCTTTTGGAACTTAATCTCCTCCACAAAGCAAGGCTCCTGCTTGAAGATCTGCTTAGCAGCGGCCAAAGCCATTTCCACGTAGGCAGCTCCAGGATACACCACAGCCCCTTGGACGCAATGGTCTTTCAAATAAGTCAGTTGTTGCGTATCAATAGACCCATCCCACATTGGTTGAGCCGAGTTCATTTGATATCCTAAGAGGGGATGGACTTGTGTCGAGAGCATTGCTCGTCGGGATGGTTGTCCCAGTCTGGCTTGGCGCGATTCTTCAGACTCTTGCCAATAACGCTCTCGTTGCCAAGGATATGAAGGGAGCTGCACGAGGTGCCCTCCTTCCGGATAGAGTTGGTTCCAATCAATTGGGTATCCTAAGGTATAAAGTTTACCGAGAGACCCTAGCATCACCACTTGTTCCGCTTCTTTACGTCGTAGGGAAGGAAGTACCGTTCCCTGTTGACCTTGCTTTGCAAAGCACTCAGAAATGGAAGAAGCTAGAACTGGATGGGCACTAATTTCGAGGAAGAGGTCATAACCTGCTTGAGTGAGTTCATTGATTGCTGCTGCAAACAGAACCGGATTCCTCATGTTTTGTGCCCAGTAAGCAGCATTGAGTTCAGAACCTGCAACCGCCCGACCGGTGACGGTAGAAAACAGGGGAATAGTAGGTGGTTGAACGTTAATTCCTTGCAAGGACTCTACTAATTCTGGTTTTAAAGGTTCCATCAAGAGGCTGTGGTAAGGCACTTCCACTTTTAAGAAGCGACAGAAAATCTGTTTTTGCTCTAAAGATTTAGCAATTTCTTCTAAGGCAGTACTATCTCCAGCGAGGGTAACAGAAGTGGGACTGTTGATTGCTGCTATAGAAACCTTTTCGGAGTATCCTGCTAACAAGCGTTCAACCTCCTTTGAAGGCAGCCTGACAGCCAGCATCTTGCCTTGACCAGCCGCTTTTGTTTGTATGCGGCTGCGATGATAGATGACTTGAACAGCATCTTCTAGAGTCAAAGCCCCTGCCACATAGGCAGCTGCTACTTCGCCAACACTGTGACCCACAACGGCATCGGGAGTAATACCCCAAGAACGCCATAATGCCGCCAAAGCGACCTGTACGGCAAAGATTGCTGCCTGAGCGATTTCGGTTTCATTGATGCGCGATCGCTCCTCTTGGGCAGTTAGTTCTTCCCACAAAGACCAACTCGCATATTGCCGTAGCAAGGTGTCACACTGTTTGATAGTTTCTCGGAATACCGATTCTTTCTCCAAAAGCTGACGCCCCATTGCCCACCACTGTGGACCCATGCCAGAAAAAACGAAAGCGAGTTTGGGCGACTTGCCTGGAACTAAGCGAGCAAAAGACATACCCAGACGGCTTTCTCCTGCCAGAAAGGCTTCCAAGTGTTCTGCGAGCTCTTCTTTGGAATCAGCTACCAACGCCAACCGATGGTCATGATGACCCCGGCGTAAACTAGCTGTGTAGCAAATGTCTTGTAATGAGACATTAGAAGAACCGGAATCTTCAGCAGTTAAAAAGTCATGGGTTACTTGTGCAACTGCCCCTATCGCCTCCAAATTGCGAGCTGATAAGGGGATAAGCAGCGATCGCCCTTCTTTCGATGCTTTGTTCTGTCGTTGAGCATCGGCAGGTTGTGGTAGAGAGTTGATCTCAAACGTCTCTATTGCTTCTAGAACAACATGAGCATTAGTGCCACCAAACCCGAAGGAATTCACGCTAGCAAGACGCCGATTGTTTCCATTTTCAGGCCACGGTTCTAGGGTCTGTGGAACCCGCAACCGCAGTTCCTCAAAGGGAATTTTAGGATTTGGTGTTTGAAAATGTATATTTGGCGGAATCTGGCGATACTTCAGAATTAGCGCCACTTTAATTAAGCCAGCAATACCTGCTGCTGATTCCAAATGTCCGATGTTGGTCTTGACTGAGCCAATAGTGCAGTCATTTCCAGGTGGACGATTGTGACTCATTACTGCTCCTAAGGCATTCGCCTCAATGGGATCGCCCACAGCTGTCCCCGTCCCATGAGCTTCTATGTAATGTATCTGCTCGGGGGACACTCCAGCCTGCTGATAGGCGGTTCGCAGCACCGCCTCTTGAGCCTTTCCATTGGGAACCGTAATCCCATTTGTGTGACCATCTTGATTAACGGCGCTGCCTCGGATAACAGCATAAATCGGATCTTTGTCAGCTACAGCTTGAGATAAAGGCTTTAAGACCACTATGCCAGCACCTTCGCCTCGAACAAAACCGTTAGCAGCAGCATCAAAACTTTTGCAACGACCATCGGGAGAAAGCATAGACGCTTTACACATTCCGATTGTCATGTCTGGCTGGAGAATGGCATTTACGCCTCCTGCCAAAGCAAGGGTAGACTCACCATTCCAAATACTTTGACAGGCAAGGTGAACCGCAACTAAAGAAGAAGAGCAGGCGGTGTCGAGTGCCATACTTGGTCCATGAAAATCAAACACGTAGGAAATGCGGTTGGCTGCAATGCTCATCGCCGTGCCTGTAGTCATTTGAGCGCCAAGTAAATTACGAGCGCTAGAATCCAACTGAATGTGCTGGTAATCGTGCATATAAAGACCGACAAACACACCAGTACTGGAGCCAGCAAGGCGTTCTGGCACCTGTCCCCCATTTTCTAGAGCTTCCCAAGCTACCTCTAACAGCAACCGTTGCTGTGGATCTATGAGCGCTGCTTCTCGTGGGGAAATCCCGAAGAATTCAGCATCAAATTGGTCAATGCCTTCAACGAATCCGCCCCAGCGAGTATAGATTTTTCCTGGTTTTTGCCGATCCGGGTCGTAAAACGTGCGTAGATTCCATCGCTCCTCTGGCACCTCAGTGATGGTATCTACACCGTCTCGCAGCAGGTTCCAAAAGGCTTCTGGATTGTTGGCACCGCCAGGAAAACGACAGCCAATGCCGATAATTGCAATTGGTTCTTTTTCAGGGGTATATAAATTCTCTGTTGAATTCTCAATCATAAAGCACTCCAAAAGATTACTGAATTAATGAATTCTGAATAAGAGCGGTAGCGAGCTAAGTCATCTTTGCAAGGTAAATAGCGTAGCGATCGCTCCCTCGCTCACTTACACATCTCGCTCTTGCCTTGAGGTTGCAATTCAGGTCGGTATCGATAACTCTTGAATTCCTGGTGCATCTGAGCAATTTGACTGTTGGCAGGTAAATGCTTGGTTTTGAATTTGTAGATTGCTTCAATTAAGGCCAAACGACCAGACAATAACAGTAGTTGGCAGAAGCGGTAGAGGTGTCGTAAGTTTAGTAAGCCAAGGGGACCAAAGCCTTTCCACCTAAGTTTTGCGTACCAGAGCGCCAAGTGGAAATAAGTTGACTTCATAGAACCATAAATGTTGTTGCGCCGTGGCTCAAACCTGGCGTTTTCCAAGAATCCATCAAGTTCTTTCAATGGATAATAGCTCCCAAGCTTTGTTTGGTAACAGTCCATCAGCCCGATGTTTGAATCTAGATCGACTAATTGGCTGAGCTGGTCATATATGTCAATAATAAGTTTCGTCTGGAGTGGGGCAATCTTGACAAACGCAGAAAGGAATTTCAGGTCTAGGTGCCATTTGCCTGCATACATAGGCAAAACAATGCCAAACCAATGCATATATTCGAGATAGATGCGATGGCTCATGATGCTAGCATGACCAAGCTGCTTAGCGTGGTGGTAGTAAAGGCGATTGGTATTCCGTATATTTCTTAGGTTGAATTCATTATAGAGAGACCGCTTCTCCTCTGCATCTTCCTCACCAGCCAGTTTGGCACGTATGACTTCCGTTACAGTTTCAATAGTGAATGCAATTAAACTCAATCCTGTTGAATAAAAGGCATCGAACATGGCAGCAGCATCGCCAATCACATACCAGTTATCTTTAGATAACATAGTTTTACTGGCATGTGCGAGCTTTGGCCAATAATGGAAGTCGATACATTCACCACTTTTTATGAGACGATAAAGTAAGTTATGATTCGTCTCCAAAAAACTAGAAAATTTGTCCAAAGTGTTGATTTCTTTTGCTGGTATCACATCATGGTGGTGAATAATTCCAATTGATAATTCCATTAATTGCGTATCAATTGGAATCATCCACAGCCAGTGCCCATGACCAAAGAAATGATTGGTGGCGTAGTAATGGCTTCCATTATTGGCCAGATCG
>NZ_JAIVFR010000452.1 GCF_020829685.1 Nostoc sp. CHAB 5715
ATTACTACCAGCAAATCAAAACGATCATCCTGACTCGCCAGAATCCGATTACTGGTTTACTACCTGCAAGTACAGCGATTACAGCCCACGGCGATTATACTGATGCCTGGGTGCGAGACAATGTTTACAGCATTTTGGCAGTTTGGGGTTTAGGACTTGCATACCGCAAGATTGACGACGATAAAGGACGCACCTATGAACTAGAACACAGTGTCATCAAACTGATGCGCGGGTTGCTATTTGCGATGATGCGACAGGCTCATAAAGTAGAGACATTTAAACATACTCAGTCGCTACTGGATGGACTGCACGCCAAATACAATACCGCGACTGGTGACATTGTTGTTGGTGATGACAAATGGGGACATTTGCAACTTGATGCTACATCTATATTTTTACTGATATTGGCGCAAATGACCGCAGCAGGATTGCAAATAATTTATACGATTGATGAAGTGAATTTCGTCCAAAATTTAGTTTACTACATTGGACGAGCTTACCGCACACCAGATTATGGCATTTGGGAACGTGGTAATAAAATTAATCGGGGTAATGCTGAGTTAAATGCCAGTTCCGTAGGTATGGCAAAAGCTGCTTTAGAAGCTATCAATGGACTGGATTTGTTTGGTGTGCGTGGTAGTCAAGCATCGGTAATTCATGTGCTACCAGATGAAATTGCCCGCGCCCGGATTACTTTAGAATCCTTATTACCGAGGGAATCTGGTTCCAAAGAAATTGATGCGGCGCTGTTGAGTATTATTAGTTATCCTGCCTTTGCAGTGGAAGATTTGGAGTTACGCGATCGCACTTTAAACGATATTATCAATAAACTCGCAGGTAAATACGGCTGCAAACGCTTTCTGCGTGATGGACACCAAACCGTCTTAGAAGATAATCAACGTTTACACTACGAACCGTGGGAACTCAAGCAATTTGAGCATATTGAATGCGAATGGCCGTTATTTTTAACTTATTTAGTTCTAGATGGATTATTTCGCGGCGAACAAGAACAAGTTAAAAAATACCAAAATCTTTTAGAATCATTACTTATAGAACAAGATGGTTTGCGTTTATTGCCAGAACTTTATTATGTTCCAGCCGAAAACATAGAAGCAGAAAAGTTAGCACCTCAAACGCAACCACGTTTGCCCAATGAAAATATTCCTTTGGTGTGGGCGCAGAGTTTATATTTTCTCGGTGAAATGTTGAGTGAAGGTTTAATAGCGGTTGGTGATATCGACCCTTTGGGAAGACATTTGTGTGTGGGCAAACAGCGCGATGCATTGGTACAAATTGCTTTATTAGCAGAAGATGAAGATTTACAAACGAAACTAGAAGTTCACGGAATTGAAGCACAAACGCCTACTCAAGTAGAACCGATTCAAGTGAGAAAAGCTGGAGAATTTTCAGCTATTTATACCCAAATTGGACGTAACAATAAACTTGGTTTAACTGGGCGGCCAGTGCGGCGGCTGCGGAGTTTAACAACATCTAGAATCTTTCGGATTAGCGGTGAAACAATTGTATTTTTGCCTTCATTCTCAGACTCTCAACAGTTTTACTTAACCCTTGATTACCATTTTCTGCTGGATCAAATTAGAAGCGAACTAGCTTACATTCAAAAATATTGGAGCGATTTAGGTCGTCCTACCTTAACTTTAATGTTGACGCACACCATGTTAGAAGCCGGTTCGGAAGCATTACTGGAATTGATGCAAGAACTGAAAGATGGTGTTTGTAATGGTGTGCGGGTTAAATTAGGGCGGCTAAATCAGCTAATGCTAACAGCCGGAATCCAAAGAATTGATTTTCTCCCCAATGCAGAATTCTCGCGATCGCCAGTAAAAAATGCTAGCCCACGTTGCTATTATCTAGCTTATCATCCTGAGAAAAACTGGCGCTTAGGACATACCCAAGAATTTCAAATGGAGTATGAAACTAACTTGGGATTATTACTTTCTTATTTGCGTTCATCAGAGAATATTTACGAGCAAATTGAGTTATTGCAAACCTTGACTCGATTGCAGGGAATGCAATTTGATACGGGATATGGCGGCCCAGGATATCCTGTCACCGTAGCCGACTTACTAGATGAAGTTTACACCAAAGCTGGAGATTTAGGCATTTGGGCAGTAGTGCGTCGGGCTGCGGGGTTACGGCAAATGGTTGATATCAGCCTATCAGATGCAGTTACGAGTATTTTGGTAAGGGGTAAGCAAATTGCTGTGGGTAAAGCTTACAGTGAAGCGTCCTTGATTAGCGTACCCATGTCCCACGATGAAATTGCCGATAAAATTAATCATTTTTGTCGTGAAGATATACGCGATCGCGTCCTAACACAAGAGATTTTAATCTATCTTGGTATCTTAATTCGCTCAGAACCCGGACTATTTCAGGGACTACTAACGCTGAGAGTCGGCTATCTCATCTTATTGATCACCAGCGAAGTAGCGCGGGAATTGCACCTCACTCAAGATGAAGCTTACGATCACTTAATGCAACTTTCACCCTTTGAAGTTAAAGTGCGCTTGCGTCAGGTATTAACTAGATATACTGGCATGAGTAACCTGTTACGCCAGCAAGAATCACTACACGTCAAACAAAAAGAAAGTGATATTGCTTGGGTAGTGCTACCAGCAATAGGAGAAGGGATAGAAGTTCCGCCGGGCGGTTGGCGACGGTTTCGCCAAGCCGAGGGTGCAACAGGGCGCGTACCAAAGGAATTTTTTAAGCAAGTTTGGCTATTAATGCAACATTGCAAGGGTCTAGTTATTGGTGATAAATTAGAACGCCGCAATCGTTTAGATAGTGAGATAATGCTGTCAGAAATGACAGCCGGGGAAAGAAATTTCGCTCTGTTAATTGAGCATTTGTTGAATAAAATTGAAGCTCCAGAATACCGACAAGTTAATATTGAAGCATTAATCGAATTAGGAGCGATCGCAGCTAATAATCCAAAGCTGCAAATTGAAGAATATATCGTGTTGGATGTGTTAATTGGTCATGCAGTGCGATTGGCGTGGTTAGAGAATCATAGTCATCGCAGCGATCAATATGATGAGGATAAGGCGAGTGCGTGGCGATCGTTTTACAATACTTCTCCTAGAGATTGCGCTAGTTATATTTTGAAGGCATTTAGGTTCTTGACGGAATTTGTGAAAGATTTTTAAACGCAGAGGGGCGCAAAGGGAAACGCAAAGGAGCGCAGAGGATGAGAGAGAATGATTTGAGTGGGGTGATTATTGGTTGTGCGATCAGGGTTCATACTGCTTTGGGGCCTGGTTTGTTGGAGTCGGCTTATGAAGAGTGCTTAGATTATGAGTTGAAGAAAGCCGGGTTGAATGTTGGTAAGCAAATTCCATTGCCTTTGGTTTACCAAGATGTGCAATTGGAATGCGTTTATCGATTAGATTTGATTGTCGAAAACAAAGTAATTGTAGAAATTAAATCTGTAGAATCCTTCCACCCAATTCATTCCGTTCAACTCCTAACCTATCTCAAACTCGCAAACTGCAAACTAGGTCTTCTCCTCAACTTTAACGTCCTCCACCTCAAAGAAGGTATAAAACGCGTAGCCAACAACCTCTAACTCCCCCTCTGCGAACCTCTGCGCTTCCCTTTGCGTTCCTTTGCGTTAAAAAAAAATATCCCCCACCTCAGATTCCAAAAGCAGGGGTTTTGTTAAATTAAATTTTGTTCGCAAAACTACTTAACAGAAACAGCATCAACATCAATAGTGCTTGCAGTAGAGGTAGAACCTTCAGTAGTATTAGGTACTTCAGTACCCACCTCACCCTTACGAGCTTTCCAGCCCTCAATTACTAACCCAGACACCTCAGAAACTAACAGAGTCAAAAGGAAAACATCATCAATCTGTCCCACAACGGGTACAAAATCTGGAAGAATATCAAATGGGCTGACCAAATAGACTAGTGTTCCTAAAATTACCCACCAACGGTACTTCGGGTTACGAAGCACATTGCGATACCAGGTGTAAAGTGATTCGATTGAAAATTTCATATTTTGAACCTCCATTTATCTTTAATTTTGACAAATTATCCTAAAAATTTCCGGTGCGAATAACCGCCCTAGTTAGTCTGGAAGACGCTACTCGTAATAACATACGTTTTGAAGCATGTGTTGAACTTTTTGCTCAATTTATGGTCAAAGTTACACTACCCCAACTGTACTTACAAAGTTTGCTGTAACTGAGAACTCTGCAATTCAGGTATCAGCCATTACTGGAAGCTGGTAGCTTAACTGAACTTTTCTCTGAGCGTTAAATGAACTTTTCTCTGAGCCAAAACTGAGGTTTGAACTCATATTTGCTTTAATGGTAAACCCTTAATTGTAGCTCAACAGAGAGATATCAATTTAACACAAAGAAGGAGATCAAGTTATGCTAAATGCTCTAAAAAATATTGCTGTCACTTCTTGTACACTACTGACTCTTGGAATGCATAACCCAGCAATTGCGTTGGTCGATCAAGCCGTCTTTTCGAGTGGATTAGTATCTATTAATACTAAGAAATTGACACCCAAACAGTCTAATTTAGTTGCAGATAACAGTACTTATTGGAGTTCGCAGGAGAATTGTAAAATTTTAATGCCAGGTATAGTCACAGAAAATACAGAAGAACAATTGACATCTGTAAGTGCTAATACAAAAACCGTATATACTATTATACATAAAGAATTTCCAGAAGCTTCCAGGATACCTATTCCACAGGTTCGGCAAGTGTTGCAAAGTGCAATGCGGGAAACTATTGGTCGTACTGGCAAGGTTATTAGAACTACCAATCTTGTAATTGATGGACATCCAGGTTTGGAGCTACTCATGGAACACTCGGATGAAACTCTGGGACAATATCGTGCATTTGTGGTTAATCAGCAACTTTACTTTATGGGAGCTATTACACCAAATGAGTTAACCACAGAATCTGTTAATTTTTTTGATTCTTTTCGGATTTATCCTGAGCGGATTCGTTACTCAAGCTTCTGAATTTATTAATGATTAAAACAAAAGATGATCTTCATAGATTTGTTGCTCAATCAGGATCTAACCTAGACTGATTGCTTAACAATAAATGAAGTTGTCTTGAATATTGTAGGACTTACGCACGCTCTACGAATTCTTGGCGTTCTTGGCGTCTTGGCGGTTCGATAAATTAAGCTTTTGGGCGATTTTTGCGTAAGTCCTATATTGCACAGCCTAATGACAATCATTAAATTTAATTTTTGTTACAAAACACTTTGATTGGATATCAGGAGTTGTAAATTGAATTTGATTCAGACGTTCCCCATAATATCTTGGCAGTATATTGTAGAGCCAAGTTTCTTGGATAAGCTAAAAAGTATTGAATGGCAAGCAATATTTATGAGACTTATCAAATCTGAACCAGGTCAAAAGATGAGTGTAATACAAGCCTTATTTGCAATTCGACAGTATGGTTTGTTCTTATTTTTAATCCAAAAATACCCATACGTGAGAATGGTTCCTAATCAAGAAATTGATGGAGTTTTACACGCACATATAGCTAATATTCATCAGTTTGAAAAAGACTGCCAAAACCTCTTTAGTCTTTGTCTGAAACACGTTCCAGAATTTGGAGTTCAAGGAGAAGCTGAACGTTTAGAATGGCAATTAGCTTTTGCTCAAACTCAGAAACTCTTCGAGCTAAATTTTGGGCAAGGTACTATGGGCAGATCCGCAGCCGCTTGTTGTGAAATTCTTTTGAATTTTACCGAAGAAGAATTCAGAATTCAGGAGCCAGAATCCAGAATGGATTCTGTGCGACTGGATGGAGAATCGAGGTTTAAAGCCCCCGATTTTAA
>NZ_JAIVFR010000453.1 GCF_020829685.1 Nostoc sp. CHAB 5715
CCATCGTATACAAAAAGGGTACCGAGATTTAGGGTTTGCCAATCTTTTGGCCCCGAACTAGTGTAAACTTGAGGACCAACGAAGGCAGCGTTTCCAACACCATTAATTGAAAGTGTTTGACACCAGCTATTATTTCCATTAATTCTGATTGACGTAGGATGATAACCTGGTAACAGTTGCAGGGTTCCTACGACTTGAACACTGTAAGCACAGTTATTGATAATTCCCCCATAACCACTAGTGCTCAAACATGAATTGTCTTGGGGATAGGAATTCTTCATAGTAGCTCCTGGCCCAGTTACTGCCAAAGCTTGGTTTGCGACTAAGCTTATGACTCCAGCCAACATACTCACTAAATAACCTTTTATAAAAAACCGCATTCTTGTTCACTCCTTTTTTGCACGTATTTCAGCTTAATAATTGAGTTTACCTAAGAATGAAGTCCGTTTTTGACAAAGTTGTTCTATCGTCACAAAACTTTTTCATATAATTTTTCTCTATCCATTAACTGACAGGATAATAACATCTATCTTTGGGATAATCTTTCTTTCGATTAAGTATTAACTCCCTGGAGATAGAGCCACTTGTCTAATCTCAGAGGTTATTCTGATAATTACCAACAGTTGAGTAGCAAATTAAACTCAATATTTATCAGCAACATAAATTTTTAAGCTCATTAAAACCTCTTGTTCTTACAAAACTTTAGTTTGTCAAAATCATATCAAGGAGTGAAATCAACAGCTATGTCTATTCCCAATGAACGCGAAAGCAAAAACAGTGAAATCAAGCAAGAATCTTACACTGATACTAATGGTAATATTCACACTGACTTAACGCGAACCACTGAAACAGTCAAGAACAGCACAGCTAATCCCAACTCTTACAGTAACGGTTACGTACAAGGTCGAAATACTGAACGTAGCTACCAGCAAGCTGATTTAGCCGAGCGTGATAATAACAATGCCAGTCGTGGTTTGCTGTTGGGTATTATCGTTACTTCCCTACTTGGTTTGATTGTAGGTGGAGTCTGGTATTCCAACCAACGCAATGATGCAGCCGTTGATAATACTAATACTGTGCCGGTCGCGGTTCCTGTACTAAGTAATAGTAGTCCAACTCCTAGTGCTTCTCTTCAAACAAAAACGACGATAATCGAAAGAACCAGGGAAGTACCTGTTCCTGTTCCACAACAGCAGGTTACACCTCCATCTGCACCTCGCCAACCAGATATTAACATTACTATTCCACCCCAGCAGCCTGCGGCAGAAAAAGCGCCTTCTGCAATCCAGCCAACCCCTAAAGCTACACAAAGTCCAATTACTAATACTGTTGCGCCAGGTACGAAAAGTGATACCTCTAAAACCACTCCACCTCAAGGAGTAGACCAGTCAAACAGTACATCTAATAGCGGTTCTTCTACCGCAGATGATACTACTACAGGCGGTTCTGCTCAATAACGGCTTCTGAATCAGCCCACTTGATAATGCTGGCATTAACGCCAACATCTAACAAGTGGGAATATTCTTAAGAAAGATTTCTGAATTGTTGCGAAAAATTAATGGTACTCAAGTTTAGTAAACGTATCTTGTAGCTGAATAAACACAGTGCTAGATTAAGAGCAAGGTACAAACAGGTTAAGAGTTAAACAAAAAGTTTCCTGTTAGAGCCTGTACCTCCTGCTCTAATGTTCAAGCGATCGCTATGCTTGGTTGTGGCATCCATTGAATGTGTTTTCGCCTTAAGTTCCATGAGTTGTTTTGGAGGTTTTAAAACGCACAGCCAGAAAATGCCTGCCTAGCAAAAATGTAAGGATGTGCAATTCTGAGTAGAGCGATCGCCAATGCTGTCCACCTTAGTTTGAGTTAGTTACTTCTGAATTCTCCAATCTTCAAGAAACCGCCCCAAGCTGCTGATATTTATCCACCGTAGCTTCAGGCGGTTTCTGCTTTGTATTATGGATTTAAATTAACACTGAGCGGTGAGGGCTGTCATTTGTCATTTGTCCTTTGTCATTTGTCATTTATTTAGACCAATGACCAATGACTAATGACTAACTAACGTAATTACAGTCACTTCTGGTGGACAAAATAAACGTCCTGGTTTATAAGTTCCTAAGCCCCGATTCACATATAGTTGATTTTCTTCTACTTTGTGAAACCCTTGCGCCCACTCCCAATATCGCACGACTTTAGAACAGTCTCCCAAGAAAAATGTTACCCAACGCCGTAATTTTTTGGGAATTTGTTTGAGTAGCTTTTTATAATAAAATACTACAGGGCCAATGCCTGGAATTACGATGTGACCACCGTGGGTATGACCAGATAGTTGCAAATCTACCCGCCACTGTTGCAATACCTTAGCTGTATCTGGGTTATGGGATAAAACGATACGGGGTGTAACAGAATCTAGTTGATTCATGACTGGTGCAGGGTAGAATTCCCGTGACCAATAATCAGCTAATCCTACCAATGGTAATTCTTTTCCTAGTGGATAGGCGATTTCATTCCAAAGCACATGCACCCCAATGCTAGTTAACGCCTGTGTAACTTCTGCTTTTGAGTGGCTGTAATAGATATCGTGATTACCAAGTACGGCGTAGATACCACAGCGACTTTGGAGATGTTTGAGTCGAAGCGCCAATTGGTGAATCGGCGTCGGATCGTCAGTTACGTAGTCACCAGTTAATAGAATTAAATCTGGTTCAGCTTCGTTAGTAAGTGCGATCGCTTTTTCTAACATATCTTCCGACAGCCGCAAACCATCGTAGTGAAAATCTGACAATTGCACTAGCGTTGTACCTTGTAAAGATGCTGGAAGTTCCGCAATCTTAACCGTGATTTTATCTACTCTTAAATGTCCCGTAAACAACCAATGCATAAGGCAACCGATACTCCTCATACCAGCGCTTACAGCTTACCAAAATTAAAATGTAACTTGATAAACTGCAATAATTTATATGAAAGTACGTGCGGTATTCTCCGGAGGCGGAGCGTCTCCGGCTCCGCTCCAATATTCCAATGTCATCAGCAATTGGTCTTTCAAACAGAGCTTACCAAGAAAGTAGTCAGAATTCAGGAGCCAGAATGGCGAGTGTACGAGTGGCACAGCAAGTCGAGGTTTAAAGAAAGAGCTTTCAAGCATGGAGGAATAATTTGGCACAGCATCGTACTTGAAACCCCTGACTTGACTGCTGGGGTATTCTGAAGGAGTGAATTCTGACTTCTGACTCCTGTTCATTTTAGATAGGTTTGCCATCAGGGAATTCTCAATTTTTTTAAATACATTTGTATTCGGAAACACACGGCAATAATTTACAACTAATCTCATTCTCTAGTTAGAGGTTGGGTAAAAGGATAGATAGTTAATTATTAACTAGCAAGAACAAAAAGTCGGTATACGTACTGCTTGCTTCGGAAGAAGCCAGTTATGTTTCGGGCGCGGTCATTCCCGTTACTGGCGGTCATATCATGTCCGACTTAGTACTTAGTCAAAAGCGAGCGGAGCGTGGCAATCCCAAACCTTTGCGATTGCTTCATTCCACTTCGTTGCATTCGCAATGACATATCGTAAGTGATTTGCCGAACTTGATATCAGCCCGTTCTTCCATAGCGCTTTGCTTTGATGCCAATTTCTATCAGTCTCATTGCAGATGCTTCGGCTAAACCTGCCCTGGCATTTGAGGATCTGCCGAGAACCTGCTTTCAATCAATTCAGTGGAGCGAAATCCAAGTTAAGAAACCTAGTATGGAACAAAAAGATACCTTCAAAAAAGCCTCACGCCGTCAAGTTCTCGGCGGGCTATCCATTGGCGTTGTCGCAGCGCAAACGGTACCAGTCTTCGCACAACAAACATCTACCCCAGCAAACCAACAAGTGACATCTAACCAGGAAGCACCTAACCAGTCTGTCAAGCAGAACCCTGTTAAGCAATATCCGAGTCCGCCCTTTTCGCAACAACCGCAGGAGCCACCTGGTCTTGCCAGCCAAATGACCCCGCGACCCGATCACGGTGAGACAAGTTATCAGGGTTCTGGACGGCTAGTGGGACGCAAGGCGCTCGTCACAGGCGGCGATTCTGGCATTGGTCGGGCAGCAGCGATCGCCTTTGCACGTGAAGGTGCTGATGTTGCGATCAACTATCTGCCCGCCGAGGAGCCAGATGCCCGCGAGGTAATCCAACTGATTCGGGCGGCAGGACGCAAGGCGGTGGCGATTCCAGGCGATATTCGGAACGAAAACTTCTGCAATCAGCTCGTCGCTAATGCCGTGCGCGAACTCGGCGGACTCGACATTCTGGTAAACAATGCTGGTAAACAGCAATCTGTTGACTCAATTCTCGATCTCACAACTGAGCAGTTTGATTCAACTTTCAAGACAAATGTCTACGCGATGTTCTGGATCACCAAAGCTGCTGTGCCGCACCTCAGTTCCGGTGCAAGCATCATCAATACCTCCTCAGTCCAAGCCTATGACCCTAGCGAGAACCTGCTCGATTATGCACAAACCAAGTCGGCGCAGGTCGCCTTTACCAAGTCACTGGCAAAGCAGCTTGCTAAAAAGGGCATCCGTGTGAATGCGATCGCGCCTGGGCCTTACTGGACACCGCTCCAGGTCAGCGGCGGTCAACCACAGAGTAAAGTTGAGAAGTTCGGCAGTGACTCACCGATGGGACGTCCCGGACAGCCAGCGGAGCTTGCCCCCACCTACGTCCTCCTTGCCTCGCAAGAGTCGAGCTATGCTACCGGGCAAGTGTATGGCGCGGCGGGTGGAAGTGGGAATCCTTAATCCTATTGAGGTGGGTGAACCTCCATTCGCCGAGTGGGTGTAGGCTGCACACATCCCTGATGGTTCTATCTGCTAAGGCTTGAGAAGGATGTACGCGGATTACGATCAATATGGTTTTCCTGGCAGCAATGAGCTTGTGCTGCCAGCCATTCTCGGTCGAGAACCCCCCACACTACGAGAGTACATTCAAGAGCTTGCGAACCACAAAGCTTCTAACACGTTTGGTCATCAGTGGGTTTAGGTCAAGCATTCGGGAATTATAACTAATTAGCCGGACTTGATATTACTCACCCTGTAGGGTGATTATAGTAACTTCTGGGCGGCAAAACAAGCGTCCTGGGAGGTAAGTTCCCAAACCACGATTGACATATAGCTGATTTTTTCCCAGTTGATGGAAACCCTGTGACCATTCCCAATGGCTGATTACAGAAACATTTTCTTCCAAAAATGGAAATCGACGCTGCATTTTTTTGGGTATTTTTTCTGTAAGCTTTTCGTAAAAAAACATTGCAGGCCCAATTCCGGGAATCACGATTTGACCACCGTGAGTATGACCAGATAATTGTAAGTCAACTCGCCATGCTTGCAGTATCTCCGCAGTATCTGGGTTATGGGATAAAACGATGCGGGGTGTGTCGGGGTTTAGTTGATTCATAACTGGTACAGGATTAAATTCCTGTGACCAATAATCAGCTAGTCCTACCAATGGTAATTCTTTTCCTAGTGGATAGGCAATTTCGTTCCAAAGTACATGAATTCCAATGCTAGTAAGGACATCTGTAACTTCTGTTTTTGCGTGGCTGTAATAGATATCGTGATTGCCAAGAATAGCATAGATACCACTGCGACTTTGCAGATGTTTGAGTCGAAGTATCAACTGGTGAATCGGCGCAGGATCGTCAGTTACGTAGTCACCAGTTAATAAAATTAAATCTGGTTTAGCTTCGTTAGTAAATGCGATCGCTTTTTCTAACATCTCTTCCGACAGCCGCAAACCATCGTAGTGAAAATCTGACAACTGCACTAGCTTCT
>NZ_JAIVFR010000454.1 GCF_020829685.1 Nostoc sp. CHAB 5715
CATGATAATTAATTCCCCTTCAGTATTTATTACACAAAGCCGAATTTGATGGAACTGGCAGCAATGTTATATTTTTTGTCTATGGGGCTAAATTTTGATGTCGCTAGTAATACGCTTAAAACATTGAAAGACAAGGAACCAGAATTATTTGAATCTGGTAAAGTGCAACTAGGATTTTTGTGGAGCGCAATTAATTATGACTGCTTTAACCTTACAATTACCTCCTAATCTGCAATTTACAGATGAGGAATTTGCACAAATTGTAGCTGTGAATAAAGAATTACGGCTAGAGTTAACTGCTGAAGGGGAATTAATTATCATGTCACCCACTGGGGGAGAAACGGGAAACCGTAATTTTGATTTATTAGGTCAGATATGGTTTTGGAACAATCAAAATAAGCTCGGAAAAGCTTTTGATTCTTCTACTGGATTTAAACTGCCAAATGGGGCAACTCGTTCACCTGATGCTTCTTGGGTAAGGATAGAAAGATGGGATGCTCTTACCCCAGAACAAAGAAAGAAATTTATCCCTTTGTGTCCTGATTTTGCAGTGGAATTAGTTTCTGAAACTGATGATGTGGAAGATACTAAAGCCAAAATGGCAGAATACTTAGCAAATGGCTTACAACTAGGTTGGTTAATTAATCCTAAAGATAAACAAGTAATAATTTATCGCCCAAATCTTGCACCAGAGGTTTTACAATCTCCCACAAGTTTATCGGGTGAAGATGTTCTCCCTGGTTTTGTTTTAAATTTACAGCAGATTTTTACATAGATAAATGAAAAACTCCACGCCACTTGCGGGATGGAGTTTTTGGGCATGGGGAATCGGGCATGGGGCATGGGGAAGAAGTTACCAATGCCCAAAGCGGCGGGGCGGCTATCCCTCTCCACCCACGAGGGGATGGAGTTTCCCGCCGCTTTCAATGAATAAGTTTGGCGTATGTTTAATAATTGAAGTTCTGATGATATTAATCACATCTAGGGGCAAAAGAAAAAAATGAGCAAGATATAGCTCGTAAAAGTCGATTGTATACAATAGCCTAAAAATGGCTGAAATAACCAAATTCGCCTTTAAAACAATTTCAAATTTTAAGCGATGATGGATGTGTGAGCATAAATGGCAATTGGTAATTAAAGATGGTTTCAGTCGAATTACTTAATACACTGCAAGGGCTTAACCGCGCTGATAAACTTTATATTGTGCAGGTTTTAGTATCAGAGTTAGCCCAACAAGAGACTGAACTAATAAAATCTGGACAATCTTATCCTGTTTCGTCTCCTTATGATGCTTTTGAAGCCGCAAATACGATGCTAGAAGTTTTGCAAGCAACTTCAAAATCATCTTAGATAAAAAGTAACTTCTTGCACTAGAAAATTAAAAAATCAGATGACAGCACCTCAACCAACGGTTTTTACAAACTCTCATCTTTACGACCAAGATTTTTATCTGTGGATAGAGACAACTGCTAAACAATTAAAAGAAGGCAGATTTTCTGAGGTTGATTTAGAAAATCTTATCGAAGAGATTGAATGCATGGGGAGAAGTGAAAAACACGCGCTTGAGAGTAATTTAGTTGTTTTATTAATGCATTTACTAAAATATAAATACCAGCAGGAAAAACGCTCTAATAGTTGGAAAGGAACTATTAGAGAACATCGCCGCAGGTTGAGAAGAACTTTTAAAGATAGTCCTAGTTTAAAACCATATTTTCAGGAAGTTTTGCCACAGTGTTATCAAGATGCAAGAAAGCAAGCTAGTGATGAAACTGGTTTATCCCTTGATACTTTTCCCGTAGACTCTCCGTTTACTGCGGATGAATGTTTAGATGAAGATTTTTTACCGGATTAGTTAAGTTCTGATGTTTTAAGTGGCTCTACAGACTTTTAATCCTAGGACTTACGCACTGTACAAATTCATCGTGATGTGCATTAACGATGCTCCCGGAAGTTTTCAGGTTTTTCTTAATTATCGTGCGATCGTCAATAGACCATGCTGTAGGGGCACAGCATTGCTCATTGGTGTCAACAAAAGCCTTGAAATAGGTTAACTGTTGGCGGACTCACCCGCCTAGAACTAAAGTTCTTTGGCTTTTAGCTAAAGTCTACTGAAGTAGACTAAAGATTTTTACGGATATTTAGTAATCTTTAGATTACTTTTGCTATTAGCAAGGAACTTCAGTTCCTTGCGGGACATGGCTTTTACGTTAAGTTGACACGTATGAGCAATGCGCTTTACCCCTACCGCGTGGTCTATTTACCTGAAAATAGCTGTAAGTTGACACCAATGGGCATTGCCGTGTCCCTACCCGTGAGCATCGCTATATCTGCGGTTTTAAATCTTTTTTAGGGCAATTTATAGCTACTAACACGCAGATTTAACTGACCTTGGCGCGGGTTCTGGCTGAATATAAATGCGCCTTCTTCACTGCCACCACTAGATAAAAAGTCGATCTGTTGCTCTCCTGTTTCTGTAACTTTGCCGTTAATTAGTAACTCAGCCATAATTTGAACTGACTCGGCTGTATCTCCTCCAGTATTCACGACTTCAAAGGGAACATAAAATTGTCCATCAATTTCTCGAATTGTTTGTTTTTTGGTGAGAGAAAGGATGGGAGGTTGATTCTTTTCGTTCAACCAAGTGTAGCCCACCAGACTCACAATGATTGCTAGGATAAGTGAGGCAACGCTGAATGTTACCCACTCTGCAATAGAGCGTGGTGGTTGTTCTGTTTTAGTCATATTGCTAACCTTCCGGCTGCACCGCCAATAGTTGCAGGTAAGCCTAGTATCAACGTGTGATCTAACCACATTGTCCAAGGGTCGCTAAAAGTTAACTTTTGAAAGAACCACAGCATAAAAGCGCCTGCTAGCAGTGACACTAGGTAGGACATAATGGTTTCGCTTGATGGGCGTTGGAAAATTCCCTTTTGCTGTTTGCGCTTTTGCTGGTCAGAAAAGTTTGCCTGAAATACAATGCAATAAGAAATCAGCAAAGATGTGGCGATCATTGCCAACTGCCAAGGCGGCGAGGCTGCGGCTGCTAGCATAGGAATTTCATCTGTTGGAGCGATGCTAAATGCAATTACGGTTGCACCAATTACGGTTGCACCTACATCGGCCAAGGTGGCGTGTAACTCATCTTTTGCTGAACCGTTTTCTTGAGGGGTTGTCTGTTCTTTTCCATTGCTCTTACTAATATTTCCCAAAAACTGGTTCGCTAAAGCTACACCGAGAGTGAAGGGTACACTTTCAAAGATGATTTTACCTAAAGATTCCTTTAGGGAAGTTTCTGGGGTCAATTCTTGCAATAGTAGTAGCACAAAGGCAGAGCAAGCTAGACCGATCGCAATCGCTTCTACGGTATCCATTGCAGCTTGAGGAGCTAGCCAGCTATATTTGCGTTTCCGAAAGCCTTCTGTATGATTGAGCAAGTAAACCACAATAAACATTAATGCGATCGCCATCATCATCAGTTGTGGTTTTACCAATGATCCAATCCACCAAACCTCCATTGTGTACAGTAAAGGTATACCAAATAAAAAACCTCCGCAAGCACCCCGAATGATGTCAGTAATCTCACTCCTCCATACATTTTTTTGACGTTTTGTTGTCACTCCTTTACTTTCCTTTTGTTGAAAATTTGCTTTGACTTATACTAATTCTCTATGAAGATGCATATAGCAGTCCTAAATCATTCATGAAAAGTTAGATCCCCGGCTTCTTTGAGAAGCCGGGGATCTGGACACCGTGAATTTATAATATTTTCATATTTTTGAAGGTGGGTGTTCTGTCGCACCCCGTATCTATCTTAAGATACATAATCTAACAAATACTTCTCTCCCTTGATGGAAGTCAAAAATAATACACTACTGTTAGTTTATGTAATAGCTGAATCAACTACAAGCTGGAAATCAAAACCATGAGTGCCGAAAAAAGAGTAGAAGCTACTGCAAAAAATATTGAAGGGAAAATTCAAGAGGTTGTGGGTGAAATAACCGGTAATCCACAAGATAAAGCTGAAGGACAAACAAAGCAAGCCGAAGCCCAAGTTGCTCACACTGTAGAAAACATTAAAGACGAACTTAAGAAAGCTTTAGATTAATTTAGTTTTTGCAGTGTCAATAAAAATACTAGACTAGCGATGATTCGTTACTCATAGTCTAACATTAATTACTCCACTTTCTCAAAGTAAGTGGAGTTTTTGTTAAGTATTAAATTTTAATAAAAATAGGACTTATATCATGTCCGGCAAATTGCTTATGATATGTCATTGCGAGTGCAACGAAGTGGAGCGAAGCAATTCCCTTTGACTCTGCGATTACTTCACTCCGCTATCGCTGCGTACCCTTCGGGAACGCTAAGAGCGAACGTAATGACAAGTATTTAGCCGGACATGATATTACGCACGAGTTACGGAATAACGAACCGCGAACGCGAGTGCGTCTCCAAGAGTTGGCACGAAGGACACGTTCGCCCTTGGCGTCTCCGACAGGAGAAGGAATAAGAGTTGCAGAGAGTTTTTGCGTAAGTCCTGAAAAATTAATACCTGTTATACCAGGGCTATTTCATTCTCATCTAGCCCGCCTCAGAATAAATTCTGAGGCTAATAGCAAAAGTCGTCTAAAGACGACTAAGAAAGGTTTTTAGTCCACTTTAGTGGACTTAAGCTAAAAGCCTGGGAACTTTAGTTCTGGGCGGTTTATGTTTAGAACGAAATAGCCCTGTCCGTTATACCAATTTAGATTGCACTTTGTTGCCAATAACTACAACCCTAATGATTGTAGTCTTGGCTAAACGGGTACATACGCGCTAGCGGCTTCCTTTGAAATACGTTTAAGATGAGAAAATATCAATAATCATTGGGAGGAATCAATCGTCATGACTGTTATTGTTGCTAAGTGGACGATTGACGAATATCACCGCATGATTGATGCTGGGATTTTGAGCGATCGCAAAGTAGAACTACTTAAGGGAGAAATTGTCGAAATGTCCCCGGAAGGGGAACCCCATGCTTATTGTAGTCATGAATCCGCAGAGTATCTAACGAATTTGTTAGGTAAGCGTGCCACGATACGTCAAGCCAAGCCTATCACTTTACCCAACGACTCGGAACCAGAACCAGATATTGCTATTGTCCAACGTTTAGGACGCGAGTATCAAGTGCATCATCCCTATCCAGAAAATATTTTCTGGTTGATTGAGTATGCTAACTCTAGTTTAGAAAAAGATTTAGAGAGAAAAAGCAAAATCTACGCAGAAGCAGGTATTTTAGAGTATTGGGTTGTCAATATCAAAAAGCTACACCTAGTGGTGTTTCGAGAAATCTTAGACGGAGAGTATGCCACAAAACTGATATTGACTACAGGAACAATTCAACCTCTGGCATTTCCAGATATTTCTGTTGCGGTGGAACAGATTATTAACAGTTAAGGTAATTACAATTCAAAATCAGGATAAGCGATCGCTTGGGCAGAGGGAAGTACCTGTGAAAGACGATATGATATAGCGATCGCAAGCATAGTCAGCCCCTTTGGGGAAGTCAAAAGTCAAAAGTCAAAAGTCAAAAATTTACCAAGCCCATAAATAAATTTAGGCGATGCACTGAGCCTGTCCTGATACCAATTCACGAAAATCCTGATACATATAGATTTCTCGTAGGGGCATGGCATTGCCCATACGTGTCAACTTAACGTAAAAGCCATGTCCCGCAAGGAACTGAAGTTCCTTGCTAATAGCGGAAGTCATCTGAAGATGACTAAATATAGCAAAAAATCTTTAGTCTACTTCAGTAGACTTTAGC
>NZ_JAIVFR010000455.1 GCF_020829685.1 Nostoc sp. CHAB 5715
GATTATAAAATAACGGACTAATCGCCAGCCCCAAAGAAGATATCAGCATTACTACTGGATCGCCCATAAAAGTGATACCAAGCATGATGCGATCGCGCAGTGGTGTATGCAACCTCTGGATCAAGAGCAAAATGGCTTCATCAAGATTATATGCATACAACAGTCCAGTGCCGCATACAAGAGCGCCAACAGCCCCCAATACCGGAATAAGTTGACTACCTGTTTGGTTTAATTGTCGCTGCATAGATATTTGAGGCAGTACGGCTGAATCAGATATGTTTCGATTATTACCCCCAACGGCAGCAGTATTTTCTTTAGTGCCAAAGGAATGCAACTTACTGTCTTCAATGACTGCGCCAGAAACAAGTGATTTACTGCTTTTTTGCCGATAATCTAAGAGGATGTCTTGAATAAGGAGAGCGATAGTATTTAAACTCTTATCTGGATGAAAGATAACAAGAACATTACCTGTGTAACTATTAGCACTAGCTCGTGAGATTATTTCCTCTTCTAATAATCTCGATTCAAGATATTTTTTAAGAGCTTCTGAATGATAAAGTCCATTTACCTTATACCTAACTCTTCCTTTAACAGCAGTATGTATTGCTTGAACCCAATGGTTTTGATTAGGAAGTTTATGAAAGTGAGGATTACCCATTTGTTATTGATAATAAAATGCTTTGACTGAAGGCTAGGGAAAAGAGATTTTCATGTTGCCTAAAAAATCACTTTGGTGTAGGTTGGGTTGAGGAACGTAGACCCGAAGGGGCTTCCCGCAGGGTAACCCAACATTTTCAAGGCTTTGTTGGGTTTCACGACCTTCAAGCCAACGTACAAATTTTCTTAAACGAGTAGTATTGGTTACTAGGGCTATTTCGTTCTAGACATAAACCGCCCAGAACTAAAGTTCCAGGCTAACAGCTAAAGTCCGTTAAAACGGACTATAACCTTTTCTCAGTCGTCTTTAGACCAATACAGTTCAGTTAAGCATTTCTTCCTTCTCTCTGCGTCCTTGGCGTCTTGGCGGTTCGTTAACAAAATTGACTTTGTAACACAGTTTTAGCCTTAACCCAAGCGTATTGTGATATAACGCAATACGCTTGGCTTTGTGAAAAATCGCTTTGTTGGGTTAAGCAAAGCGCAACCCAACAAAGCCCCGGAAATGTTGGGTTTCGTTCCTCAACCCAACCTACACAATTTAAGGTTTTTAGCGTTAACTGAACTGTATTGGTCTTTAGACGACTTTCGCTATTAGACTCAGAATTCATTCTGAGGCGGGCTAGATGAGAATGAAATAGCCCTGTATTGGTTACTGTATTAGCAACTACACAAGTTCAGGTTCGCTGGCAGATTTTAGTTTCAAAGGCTGGGAGTTGAACTCGCCATTGCCGCGCAATCGCCATCGCTTGTTAGGTAAGATAAACATGGTGGCAGATTTTAGCCTCTTAATTATGCTTCTTGAGGTAGAAAGTATCCGTTCCCAAACGTCTATCCTAAAGCTTCGATATACAATAACATTACGTGCTTGGTTGAGCTTGCGTGTACTATCAATTAGGTTGATTAGAGCATCAAAAATAGTCCCCACGATTGATTTTGCCATTACCTCTTTTGGCAAAACCACATCTTGGGCAGTTTGAATCAGGTTGACTAGATGCTCGCGCATTTGATTATCTGAAATTACACCTACTTTATAATTGATGACGATAGATGCAGCTTTCGGGTTAGCACGGACATTTGTAACTCTAGTATCAGATTCTATCGCTAACTTGAGTTGATTAGCATACTCAGTATCTCTCGCTAGCAGAGGAATACGAAAACGAATCCGCCCAGGAATTGTATGGACAATGCTATAGTATATCTTTTGGGATGGCGCTGTTTTCTTAGCTACGTTTTTAGCTGCCTTTTTTGGTGGTAAACGCAGGTTAAGACTAGCAGTTTTGTCAGAAGACGGTTTTCTAGAAGTCATAGTACTATTTTTTTATTTCAAAAAACAAAAAACGCAACCAGGCTTATATATTTATCAATTGATGTTTTAAGAGAGGGTTTTATTGAACTGCATTGACTTTACTTTAGTCATACCTATTTTTCTGATTGAAAAAATCTATCTCAGTATTGAATTTAACTGTCGCTGTTATCAGGTTGATTAAGTTTCTTTAACACTGTGCTTCACTAATAATCAAGAACAGAAACGTTGAAGAAGGCAGAAGGCAAAGGGCAGTTAGCAATATATTCGGGGATTCAGACTTATCCTAAATGTAAGCTATTAAATCCGAGATTTAGCTTTGTGCTTAAACCCCTGCTCCCTCCTACCTTCTACCTTGCTGATTAATGCTCTCTCCCCTCCCTGATTAGATTATTATCATTTTTATTGACAGGTGTTTCGGTACATAGACCTATTGACATGTAAGGGTTTTAATGTTTTACAGTTGAGTTACTATAATCTCAATTAGTAAAATCAAGAGTATGTATGAATTTACTTGATAGGAGTATTGCCCTGATTTCATGCAAGCTTTGCTTATTTATTTTACTTAGTTTCTAGGTATGTGTTTATGCAGCAAGGGTTAAGGTTACTAATTCAACTGGTACTAGAGTTTGCACCTGTTGTTGCAGAGCTAGTACAAAAGAGAAGTCAAGATTTAGCTCTGAGTAAATATGAACCGATTGAAGTAATTCCCGAAATACTCAAAGTTTTAAATTCTTCAAATAAAAAAAGCAGTTATGTTGAAGACTTTGAACAAGAAAGAATTTTCCAACAGCAATTAGTAGCCGACAATCACCAAGCACAATTAAGAATAGCCGCCCAAGAGCGAGAAACAGCGCTCAAGTTGCCAGAAGTCAATAAAATTCTTGATAGCTGGCCTTTAAGATTATACCCTTCACAGATTTTAGATCACACCAATTATGGGCGCACTCCACTAAAAATTTTTATCGCTCCTCCTCAAGTACATTTTGACCAGTTTGACGATAATATAAATGAAACAATTTCCCAAATTGAGTTAATGTTGGCTGAAGGATTACGAGATTTTCTTAACAAGCATTACTCTCTACACAGTCAAGTTAGACCAACAGAATTATTGGCAGGTGCTTGGGATAGTAAACGTTTTCACAGTGAATCAAGTATTAAGGCTCTGTTTGGAATGTTGAAAACAGAGCCAATTTTGATTTTAGAGTCAGAAAATGATGGAGATTATTTAAACTTTCGGATTGCCTACTGGGGTTTGGGACAAGGTAATTATTATTATAAAACAATTACTCGATTACCTTATCGAGATATTTTGGAAGAGTCTGCTAAAAGACGGGCGTTAGAATGGAAAAAAATTAGAGATGAACTCTTGGCATTGGGAGAAGAAAGCGAGGAAATTAATCACATTGGAAAAGAGAATGTTGTTAATTTGGCAGTTTTAGAAAAGGTAGAAAAATGGAATGAGAAAGGAATTGATATTAGTAAGTTATCTTTACAATATCAAGTCAATCGTCAGGATTTTGAAAATCTTTGCCAGGTTTTGATTACTTATCACTGTTTGGTTGCAGGTTGGGTAGCGGATGTTTACCACCTGGTTAATCATGGTGTACCTCCACTACTACCAGAGTTGCTGCCGAGTTTGCTGGGAGATACTTTTGATTTACAATCAGTACAAGTTATCGCCTCCGGTTACAAGCAAGTTTACCAAGCTCTGGAAAATGAGCGTTGTTACTGGATTCCAGAATTGGCTTTGCAATTAGCCAAGAGTTTATCTCATTTAAGCGATGCCTACGGCGGTAAACTACGCTCTTGGGCAAATGAACAGCTAAATTATTCTGTGAATACATGGTTACAACTACGCCAAATATCACTACAGGATTCTACAAACCCGCTTCAGGCAATGCAATCAGCCGTCAGCGTTAAAGATGAGGAATATGTAAAAAAGTTAAGAGAATATTTTATAGCAGTCGGTGATAGTCAGAGTCTTGCTGATGTTGAAGAAATTTTAAATTGCGTCGCCAACCTCAAACACCAAGTTACACTACAACATATCGTTCTCAGCCATACCTTAACTGGACATTTAGAAAAAGTGACATCTGTCGTCATTAGTCCTGATTCTGAGAGTTTAGTTAGCGGATGTGCAGATAAAACCATCAAAGTATGGAATCTTAAACCCGACAAACTTATCCGCACCCTCACAGAAGATTTAGGCGAAATTTCCTCTGTTTCGATTAGTCCTGATGAACATTATCTCGCTGTTGGTAGTTGCCAACACCCCAAAAGTAATGTTAGAGTATACAACCTCAATTCTGGCAAATTAATCCACACTCTGTTAGGACATCAAAAACCGGTTAACTGCATCGCCATCAGTCCTGATGGACAAATTCTTGCCAGTGGTAGCAATAAAATCAAAATTTGGAATTTGCATAAAGGCGATCGCATTTGTACCCTTTGGCATTCATCCGCAGTTAATGCTGCTGCTATCAGCCCTGATGGTACAATCCTTGCTAGTGGTAGTTCTGACAACAAAATTAGGCTGTGGAACCCACGCACGGGAGATCCGTTACGCACTCTCAACGGACATTTAGGTGGGGTGAAATCAGTAATCATTAGTCCTGATGGAGAAATTCTCTTTAGCGGTAGCACAGACAAAACTATCAAAATTTGGCATTTAGCTACAGGTAAAGTACTACACACCTTGACTGGACATTTAGAAGAGGTAAGATCCTTAGCTGTTAGTCCTGATGGAGAAATTCTCTTTAGCGGTAGCGCAGACAAAACCATCAAAGTTTGGCATTTGCGGACGGGAGAGTTACTGCAAACTATCACAGAACACTCAGGGGCAGTAAACTCTATTGCTATGAGCAAGGATGGTCAATTTATTGCTAGTGGTAGTTCTGATAAAACCATCAAAATTTGGCAGATCAATTAAGCTTTTTAGTTACTCGTTTGTTGATTGTTTTTGGCTAGTTCCGTGCAACTTAATAAAGCTATCAAAAGCATACCATGCTAAAACATACCAAGGAATAACTTCTAACTGCAACCCTTTATTAAGTAATTGCCGCAGCGAAAGACTAGCTAATCCCAAAGGGAAAAGAATTCGCAGATCAAAAGCACCATGTGTTGACTGTTTGACGCGCTGGTTTAAGTCAACAATCGCAGATGATACTCCGGCTGCTGCCTCGGTGTTCCCCTCGGTAACATCGGCAAAAATTATTCCTAAATCTTTAAGTGTTGCTAGCACATTTTCTAGACTGCCATTATTACCATCGTGATTGATAACAATACTCCCATGATGGACATTTGTCTTAATTTGATTAATGTGAGTATTTGCTGACAAAGCTTTGGCGATGCGTTGCATCTTTTCTGGTTGACGATGGGAATGAGCCACTCTCAACCGCAATCTTTTTGGAGTTGAACTTACAACTTTTGTAGATATCGGTTTTGGTGGTGTTTTGAAAGTGGGTTTGTCTAGAATTTCCGGCATTTTATTGTAAGTGCTATAACCATTTGTCAACATGTAACCACCTTTTTGACTTGTGTGATAGTGGATTCTTTGTTGTGGGTTTGTTATCTAATATTTTGCATTAGGGACTTCCAAAAAATAAATTATTCTATTTTCGTAGGGTGCGTTAGGTAGAACATCGTAACGCACCTTACTAATTTGATATTTTTGTAATTTGAAGTCCCCTATGGGTCAATACAATTCAGTTAAGCATTTCTTTCTTCTCTTCCTTTGCGTCCTTGGCGTCCTTGGCGGTTCGTTTCCTTATATATTTTTCACGACTCATTTAGGATTTTTACATATATCTCTGTATCAGTTCTAACTTTCGCAAAT
>NZ_JAIVFR010000456.1 GCF_020829685.1 Nostoc sp. CHAB 5715
AACCTCACCTACCTGATTCCAATGGCAGAAAAACCTGTTAACTATACCTACGAACCGCCAACCGGGATTCCTCGCACAAATGCAACTTATCAGACGCACAAACTGCCAATTTACAATGCTCGTTCTCTCTCGAAGAACATCTCGTTAGATAAAGAAGGATTTGCCTTTACTGGACATAATACTAATGTCCGCAACTTTTACGATGAAGACGAAGTACGCCGCGTCTACTATCCAGAAGCGGAGCAATTATTAAAAGAGGTGACAGGCAAAACTAAGGTAGTGATATTCGATCACACCCTGCGTAACGCCGGTCAGTCAAAGCCAGGTAAGAATAATATTAAAGAACCTGCCAAGCGTGTACACAACGACTTCACCGCCAAATCTGGCTATACTCGCGCCCGTTTGGAACTAGCAGCGCGAGGCATAGATAATGATGAAATTGATACACTATTGCAACAACGATTTGCCATAGTTAATGTTTGGCGAGCGATCGCACAACCAATTCAAGAGTCACCATTAGCAGTGTGTGACGCGCAAAGTATCGCATCAACAGACCTTGTAGCTGGTGATTTAGTGTACCGCGATCGCGTTGGTGAAACTTATGGAGTCACGTATAACTCCAAACATAAATGGTTCTACTTTCCGCAAATGCACAGAGACGAAGCACTATTTATCAAATGCTTCGACTCCGCAGAAAACGGACACGCCCGTTTTGCCGCTCATACAGCCTTTGAAGACCCTACTAGCCCAGCCGACGCTCCCCCACGAGAAAGCATCGAACTACGAACATTGGTCTTTTACCCCGCATAAATAGCAAAAACTCCTCCAACTCTGACTCTCTGCGCCAGACAAATCCACAATCTCATTTAATTTGGAATAAATATCATGACTTCCCAACACTTTGACATCAAACTAATTGCCGGACGTATCGGTGCAAAAATCATCGGTGTTGACTTGAGCAATAACCTCAGCGACGAAATCATCAGCGATATTCGTAAAGCTTTAGTTAAATACAAAGTCATCTTCTTCCGAGAGCAGAACCTTGACGCTCAAGGACAAGTAGCCTTCGCCCGTCGCTTCGGGGAAGTCACTACAGCCCATCCCACCGTTCCCTCATTGCCAGAAAACCCAGAAGTTCTTGACCTGAATTACGGCAAGACTGTGAGCCGCGCTAACAACTGGCACACCGATGTCACATTTGTAGACCGTCCGCCCCTTGGTTCTATTTTACGGGCGCTGGTCATTCCGCCATCAGGAGGCGATACGATTTGGGCAAACTCCGTGACTGCCTACGAAGATTTACCAACTCACCTACGTAATCTTGCTGACCAACTCTGGGCAGTACACAGCAACGCTTACGATTATGCAGCAGCTACAATTGACTTGCCAAAAGAAGTTTTAGAGCATCGGGCTGTTTTCACCTCGACAGTATACGAAACCCTGCATCCAGTTGTCCGCGTCCATCCTGAATCCGGTGAACGTGGGTTATTTATTGGTGGGTTTGTGCGCCGCCTGCGCGGTTTTTCCCAGAATGAATCTGATGAAATCGTGAAATTGTTCCAAGCTTACATTACACGTCCTGAGAACACAGTCCGGTGGCGTTGGAAAGTTGGCGATGTAGCTTTTTGGGATAATCGCGCTACTCAACATTATGCGATCGCTGACTACGGTAATCAACCTCGCCATGTTCAGCGAGTCACACTAGTGGGTGATATTCCTGTTGGTATTGATGGTAAACAGAGTGAGGCTATTAAGGGAGACTCTTCTGCATATAACCGACGTGAACCCGCTTTAGTTTAAAAGGGATTAGGGACTGGGAAGCAATATGAAAGACGGGTTCTACATAAAAATCTTGGTTCACCCTGTCCAGTTAAGCAATTTACCCAAGTTGTATCTCCTGAATTAGTAGGGGCTGCTAGGTAATTTTACAAACATTAAAGTCATTGCAACCTAATTCCCTAGCTCCCTATGAGCGAAGGGGGAAGGCGTTGCTGAATTGAAGTATGAATCTGGATGTAGAGACGTAGCACTGCTACGTCTCTACAGGGATTTTGGTATTATGCAAAATCATTTTCATACATGGAATCAGCAACGCCTAATTTTGGCGTTGCTGAATGAAGGGATGAATTGAATTATGTAGGTACAATTTGATACTTAAAATAGTGCAATAATAATTTAATTGAGTATCTCAGCATTTCTTCAGACTTAGAATAGCATAAGGTTTTTCGGTGAAGGCGTGCAAGATAATGACGTAATCGAGTATTTTCATTTTCCACTCTTGTCATATATGTTTTACTCACAATTTGGTCTCCATCAGGGATAAAATTTGGGTAAACCTTCCAGCCATCGGTCACATAAAAATAGCTTTTCCACTCTTTAACAATTTCCCACAATGGTTTAAAAGTTTCAGCACTATGATCTCCTAAAGCCCACGCTAAAATACCCTGACTAAAGTGATTTACTGCCATCCACAGCCACCCAACAGTTTTTTTTGAACCTATAAATGTCTCTAATTCGTCTAGCTCTCCAACTTCTGGAACAATATTTTCTTTTGGCACATCTGGCAGTTGTTCTCCCAATTGTTTAACCCAATAAATAATAGTAGTATGATGTACACCTTTAACTCGTTCAATGGCACGAAAACCCATGCCATTAAGGTACATTTTTAAACATTCTTGTTTCACCTCCTCAGAATATCCCTTCGGCGGATCATACACCTCAATAAATTGGCGTTAGCGAAGCGGGGCGGAACGCACGTCGCATTTAGTACAAATGTGATGCAAGTTTACCTCTTCTCTTTCCGTTCTTGCGAATTTCCGTAGCTCCACAGTATGGACATTGCACAGTAGATATCCTCAATTCATCCCTCTATTATGCAACGCCATAATTTTATGCAATATAGGCCCCCGCCATGCCAAAGGACGATTTGCTTCTGCAAGTAAACCCACTGACATTAGTTTTATTCCTTGAACTTCTAGAGGTAAAAACTTATCACCTGTGGGAGTATTAATCACTTGAATATCAGCTTTTCCTAAACCCAACATCTGGGGAACATTGGGGCCATAAACATCAGCATCTAATAATCCTACTTTTGCACCTTGTAATTTTAAAGCTGCGGCTATATTAACGGCTGTTGTGGATTTGCCCACACCACCTTTACCACTAGAAACTGCAAGAGTTGTTTTAACACCAGGAATTGTACAAATTTGAATATAAGTTTTTTTACACCAAGATAGAGATGATATAGCGGTTCTCGAATGGAAGCAATACACTTTGACCTCACTTCCATTCCTCTCTCCTAAAAGGAGAGAGGCTTTAAATCTTGCTCCCCAACGCTAGCTCTTAAGGGGCTGTTCTTGTTAGATCTAGGAATTTCAGCATCTTTCTCCCCTACCTCTCTAGTCTGAATTATCAAAAAGCGTTATAGCTTCGTCCCACACTCAGCACAAAAGTTGTGAGTAGGAGCATTTTTTGCATTGCAGTGGCTACAATACACTGGTTCTGCTGCTGTTTTCGGCGCTTGTTTCTGCAAGCCGACCATTTGAGCGTTGCTCTTGCCAGGGGCTACCATTGGATAGCAGTTTTCGTCTCTGGTGACGTGGGCATTCAATATCACTGGGCCTTTGTGTGCCAGCATTTCGGCGATCGCATCTTTTAATTCGCTGCGATCGCTAATTACCATACCCTTAATCCCATAAGCTTTTGCCAATAACTCTACGTCTGGCATCCCTACTTCCATGTTGGAGCATGAGTAACGCTCACCATAGAAGGCTTGCTGCCACTGGCGCACCATCCCTTGCCAGCCGTTATTGATAATTATTGTCTTGACATTTATCCCATATTGTGCCAGTGTACCAAGTTCTTGCAAACACATTTGGAAACTAGCATCGCCGCTAATACAGATGACTTCTTCATCAGGAAACGCTACTTTAGCGCCCATAGCCGCAGGTAAGCCAAAACCCATCGTTCCCAAACCTGCGCTAGAAATCCAGCGCCTTGGGCCATTCTTGAGGAATTGTGCTGCCCACATTTGATGCTGTCCTACATCTGTGGTGTAGAAAGCCTGGGGTGCTTGGCGACTAACTTCTACAATCACTTCTTGGGGTGAAATGCTGTCGGGATGCTGCGGCACGATGAGAGGATATTCTTCGCGCCAACGATTAACTAAATTTAACCACTCTTGGTTTTGATTAGGTGTAGCCTTAACGCCTGTTTCTTTGCAGCGACGCAACAAGTCTACTAACACGTTCCGCACATCGCCGACGATGGGTACTTCAGGAACGCGGTTTTTGCCGACTTCTGCGGGATCGATGTCGATGTGAATTACTTTGGCGCGAGAGGCAAATTCGTCTAACTTGCCTGTAACGCGATCGTCAAATCTAGCGCCGACGCAAATCAGCAAGTCACAATCACTAACAGCGAAGTTAGCGTAAGCAGTGCCGTGCATCCCCAACATTCCCAAAGCTAGGGGATGATGTTCGTCAAATGCACCGATCCCCATTAAGGTTGTGGTGACAGGGATATCGAATAATTCAGCTAGTTGTTTGATTTCTTCATGGGCGCTAGCTGCGATCGCACCACCACCGACATATAGTAGAGGACGGCGACTTTCAGTAATCAACTGGATCGCGGCATTAATTTGCCGGGGATTTCCCTTCACCGTGGGACGATAACCGCGTAACTTCACTGAACCTGGTTTTACAGGTACATAGTCAAATTCTTCTAAAGCTACATCTTTGGGGACATCAATCAAAACTGGCCCCGGACGCCCACTGCTAGCGATGTGGAAGGCTTCGGCGACAATTCGCGCCATATCTTTGGGGTCACGCACTACATAGGAGTGCTTGACGATCGGTAGCGTAATCCCGTAAATATCGGTTTCCTGAAACGCATCTGTACCAATCGACGGCCGTGCTACTTGTCCCGTGACTACAATCATCGGAATTGAATCCATGTAGGCGGTGGCGATGCCTGTCACCAAGTTAGTTGCTCCTGGGCCGGAAGTGCCAAAGCATACTCCTACTTTTCCAGTTGCACGGGCGTAACCATCGGCGGCGTGGGCTGCGCCTTGTTCGTGTCTCACGAGAATGTGCTTAATAGCACCAGTTGCTTCCACCTTATACAGGTCGTCGTAAATTGGTAGAATTGCCCCACCAGGATAACCAAAAATGTATTCAACGCCGTGGCGATGAAGGCTCTCAAGCAGAGCAAAACCACCAGATGCACGTTTGGGCAAGGCTGGCGGGCTAGAAGTACGAGACTGTTTGTGATTCTCGGTTTGTGGGAGACTGATTTGGGAAAGCGATCGCACGGTCAAACCTCAGACTATAGCTAAAGTTAAAGTTAATGCTGAATTCTGTATTTAAGATTTCATTTTAATTGAAAACTTCAATCAAAATCTGATTAATTTTTATATGCAATATAAAACTAGATTATTAGCCTACATTAATTAAATAACGTTTTGCAAGACTTTGCGGGTATTTTTCCAAGCCCAAACACCGACAACTACGACAACAATACTCATTGCTATAAGTACAATTCGCAAGCCCAGAGCATCAGTTAATGGCCCAGTAATCGCCAAGGGTAACGCCAGAGCGATGTTAACAGCATGATTTTGAAAGCCAAAAACTTTACCGTGCATGGTACATGGTGTTTGCTGTTGAATTAAAGTTTGCATGGGTACGCCAATTAGGGAAGCACCTACACCCAAGAATGCACAGAGTCCTAGTGCCAGTAATAAGTTGTGGGTAAAAGTGAACACCCCTAAAACTAATGCAATTATTAAAAATCC
>NZ_JAIVFR010000457.1 GCF_020829685.1 Nostoc sp. CHAB 5715
GCCCAGGTGAGTAACTCGCTACCACTGCACTAACGTAATTAGGATACAAGCAAATTTATTTATTCACGAAACAAAAATAAAAATTATTCCTTGTTTCAGAACAAACGACTTGCCTACTGCACGCGCATACCCTCATTTTCGGATATCCTACGAATTACGAACTTGTACTGAGCTTGCCCTAAGCTTGTCCTGAGAGTAGCCGTTGGCGCAGCCTCTCGTAGAGAAGGGCGTAGCCGAAGTATTACGAATTATTTTAACGGTGTGGTTCTACTTGAGGATAAACAACAAGCGTCATGAACCAGAAATCAAGACAGCAGCAAGTAATTAAAGCATTTGAAGATTTTTTGTCTACCCCCCTAGAAACGATACTGCAACGGCATCTCAACACTCAAACTTCGACAACTTTGAGTTTATTTCACGATGTGGCGGCTAATGTACCAGCCTACAAGGCGTTTTTAGCAGAAAGGGAAATTAATCCCGCGACTATTCAAACCTTAGAGGAGTTTCAAAAACTACCAGCGATCGCCAAGGAAAATTATATACTGCATTATCCTTTAGCTGACTTGTGCCGCAACGGGCAACTCCAAGGGTGCGACATGATAGCTGCTTCTTCAGGTTCCACTGGTAAACCGACATTTTGGCCTCGTTTTTTCACAGATGAACTCCAAATCGCCACACGTTTTGAACAAATTTTTCACGATAGTTTCTATACAGATACCAGACGTACCCTAGCAGTGATTTGTTTCACTTTAGGGACTTGGGTAGGTGGAATATTTACCAGCAATTGCTGTCGTTATCTTGCTAGCAAAGGTTATCCTATCACTGTAATTACTCCTGGTAACAACAAAGAAGAAATCTTGCGAGTTGTCCAAGAATTAGGTTCAGCATTTGAACAAGTGGTGTTATTGGGATACCCGCCATTTTTAAAAGATGTGATTGATACTGGTATTGCTTGTGGTGTGGAGTGGCAACAATATCAGATTAAGTTAGTGATGGCGGGAGAAGTATTTAGTGAAGAATGGCGGAGTTTAGTTAGTGAAAGAGTTGGTTCACAAAATCCTTGTTATGATTTTGCATCACTTTACGGCACTGCAGATGCAGGAGTTTTGGGTAATGAAACACCGTTAAGTATCTACATTCGCCGTTTTTTGGCAGAAAATCCCGATGCTGCTAGAGCTTTATTTGGGGAATCACGTTTACCGACGTTAGTACAGTATGATCCTTGCAGTCGCTTTTTTGAAGTTCAAGATGGCGGATTGCTGTTTTCAGGAGATAACGGTATTCCCTTAGTGCGTTATGACATCTTAGATACTGGCGGCATAATTAGTTATGATGCCATGCTGCAATTTTTAGCAGAATGGGGATTTGATCCTGTTGCAGCGTTAGAAAACTCCCCACTCCCCACTCCCCACTCCCCTAGAGGTATTCACTCATTACCTTTCGTTTATGTCTTTGGGCGTTCTAACTTTACAGTTTCCTACTTTGGTGCAAATATCTATCCCGAAAATGTGACGGTGGGATTAGAACAACCAGTAATTCAAGAATGGGTGACGGGTAAATTTGTATTGCAGGTGAAGGAAGATGCAGATAAGAACCGATTTTTATCTGTGGTTGTGGAATTAGCACCAGGGGTAGAGGGTAGTGAAGATCAAAGACTTGCGATCGCATCTTCTATTCTCTCTCAACTGCTACGCCTAAATAGCGAGTTTGCTAATTATGTTCCCGCAGAATATCAAACACCACAAGTTACACTAGCCCCAATGGGTGATTTTGAATATTTCCCGATTGGGGTGAAACATCGTTATACCCGTCAATAGTACAAGGGGGGGTGGGGTGGTTGTTTGCGATCGCGTTCCCAATTGATTGGGTTATTGATAATATATTGTCTAATTTGATCGAGGGCAAATTCATTACGGATTATGTTGTCATGGAACCTTCCTTGCCATCCAAAACCTTCATAAATTTGATTAATTTCAAATGTACATCGTCCTTTGTACCACCTAACAATTTTAGAAAGAGAATTTTTAGACAACATCGGATTAAATAACTCAGTAACCCCACCCCGTTCACCATCCCCCCTTGTAGAGACGGGATTCATCGCGTCTTCTTCTTGTATTTTAGGACTTACGCACGCTCTACGAATTCTTGGCGTTCTTGGCGTCTTGGTGAACCAGCGCTGTAGGCGGGTTTCCCGCCGTAGGCGACTGGTGAACCCGAAGGGCGGTTCGATAAATTAAGCCTTTCGGCGATTTTTGCGTAAGTCCTGTATTTGATTAATAATCAGAATCCCGTGAATATGATTAGGCATGACGCAAAACGAATCTATCTGGCAATCGCATTCCCATTCTGTTTACAATGTTTGTTTTATTAGGGGCGATCGCCTCTGCCGCAGTTTCCCCTAAGATAACCAAAGCACCTGGAAGATTTGATAGCTTTGGTTCACAACACAAGTTCGTTTGAATTTATAGTCGATAGCTTAGGCACAATGAAGTTAAAAGTCAAGTATAAAAGCTATAGCAATCCTATCTGAGTTGTGAAAATTAACGAACCGCCAAGACGCCAAGAGCGCCAAGAAAAGAAAGAGAAGCTTTCACATATGATTTAGGATTGCTATAGTTTGCAACTGAGTAGTTTTTCCCGCACCCGGTTCCCCAATTAAAGCGATGCGGTGTCCTTGAGTTTTACCAATTCGTTCAGAACACAAGCCCATTCGTTCAGAACACAAGCCCATTCGTTCAGAACACAAGCCCATTCGTTCAGAACACAAGCCCATTCGTCCAGAACACAAGTCCATTCGTCCAGAACACAAGTCCATTCGTCCAGAACACAAGCCCATTCGTTCAGAACACAAGTCCATTCGTCCAGAACACAAGTCCATTCATTCAGAACACAAGTCTTTTTTCAACGATTTATTGTCTAGCGTCGTGTAATTACTGAGCCAAAAATCAAAACTTATTACAAAAAACACCTTTTTTTGCAAGTTTTACTGAACCGCTACATTGTCCCATTGAGACACTCTAGAAAGATAAGTTTAGTAAAAAGTATGCATTGATGCCACGCAAGAAAAGAACCTCTCCCTTACTAGAAAAAACCGAACAGAGAGTAATCGGATTTAAATCGATTAATTCCAGCCTCGACAGCCACTATCACCCGGTTAAAATCGACCGCAGACTCAAAAGCAGCTTCTACACAGACGGCGTAATGAGCAACAAGTAGGCATCATTCACGGTGAATGATGCCCATGTTTGGCAATCGCACTTGTCTGTGAGATACCATAAAGCTAGATTCTTAAGGAGTACAAATATGACTCCAGCATCAAATGGGCAAGTTTCAATTATTCGTACCGAGCGTGGGCTAACGATTTCAGGCACACGCATCACTTTGTATGACGTGATGGACTATGTGACAGAGCATTACCCACCCAAGTTTATCCGTGCCATGCTCAACCTCACAGATGAACAAGTGCATTGTGCGCTATCTTACATTGATGCACATCGTGCCGAAGTTAAAGCAGAGTATCAATTAGTTCTTAAGGAAACTGAGGAACTGCGGCAATATTACGAGGAGCAAAATTGCGATCTGATTGCTCGCATTGCTGCAAAACCTCCAAGACCAGGTACACAAGCAATTCGAGCAAAGCTTCGAGCAGAACGAAGCAAGCTTGAATCGCAAGCATGAACCTTCTGATCGATCATAATTTACGAGGACATTCTGTTGTCTTAGCAGGTAGCCTTGCAGCAAGCGGCTGAAATCAAGTAATTGCAAAATCAAGCATTGTAGTCACCAATAGGCGATCATTCCTCAATCAATTCAAAATCAACTCGCTCATAAATATCACGCAAGGCAATTTGAAAATCGATAGAATCTAAGACTAAAACTGCATCTTCACCTTCATATTCCTTAAAAATCCATTGACCTTCTGCTTGCTTTGCAAATTGTTCTACAGCAAAACTATACTGGTCAATCATAATATATTCCTGAAAACCAGGAATTGAACGATAATATTTAAACTTATCTGTTTTGTCATAATTTTTAGTTGAATTTGATAAGACTTCAACAATTAATAAGGGATTAGTGATAATTGTTTTACCTGTTCCCTCATAAATAGGCTTACCTTTGATGACCATAACATCAGGATAAGTATTAATGCGATAACGAGGTATTGATAATTTAACATCGCCTATATATATGTTATAATTTTCTCCTTGCACTGTCAGGGGAAATTTTTTGTAAAAATTACCTGCAATGTTGTTGTGGTTAGTTGTTCCTCCTGTCATGGGTATAATTTCTCCGTCTCTGTATTCATTTTTATATTCAGCTTTCTCTTCTAATTCCAAATATTCTTCTGGGGTGTAGTAGCGCTTTTCTGTTTGTAAAACCATATTAATTAACTCATAAAATAGGGGAATGGCTATGTTATCAATAGCGTAACGTACCCGAAAGAGAGCGAAAATAAATATTTTTGTTATACAAATACGGTTGCAGACAATGTAACAATAGCGATCGCAAGCCAATACTTTTAGCCATACCCACCAGTGAACGCCCCTACCAACATCTCTGCACAAACTCAGAATCGCAAAGCCGATCACATTCGGATCTGCTTAGAGGAAGATGTTCAGTCTCATCAAATCACCAATGGACTGGAACGTTATCGCTTCACCCATTCTTGCTTACCCGAACTCAACCACGACGATATTGATATCAGTACAGCTTTCCTGGGGAAACACCTTAGCGCACCCTTGTTAATCTCTTCCATGACTGGCGGAACAGAACAAGCCGCAATCATTAATCAACGTTTAGCCCAAGTCGCGCAACACTACAAAATTGCAATGGGTGTCGGTTCCCAACGAGTAGCAGTAGAAAAACCCCAAGTGGCTGATACTTTTGCTGTCCGCAAATATGCCCCCGATGTTCTGCTTTTTGCGAACTTGGGGGCTGTGCAACTTAACTATAAGTACGGCTTAGATGAATGTTTGCGCGTAGTTGATATCCTAGAAGCTGATGCTCTGATTTTACACATTAACCCTCTACAAGAGTGCATTCAACCCAAAGGTGATACTAATTTTCGGGGTTTGCTTGACAAGATATCTGATTTATGCAATCAACTACCAGTGCCAGTGATTGCGAAGGAAGTTGGTAACGGCATTTCAGCAGCGATCGCCAACAAACTAATCGCTGTTGGGGTAGCAGCAATTGATGTAGCTGGTGCGGGGGGAACTTCTTGGGCAAAAGTAGAAAGCGAACGGGCAGAAAATCCCTTGCAACGTCGCTTAGGGAGGACATTTGCCGATTGGGGTTTACCGACAGCAGAGTGTATTACAACTATTAGAGCGATCGCTCCAAATGTGCCTTTAATTGCTTCGGGAGGTTTGCGTCATGGATTGGATATTGCAGCCGCGATCGCCTTGGGAGCAGATATAGCTGGTTTAGCAATGCCTTTTTTGCAAGCAGCAGCAACATCAGAGACAGCAGTTGCGGAACTGGCTGAAGTATTAATCGCCGAAATCACCACGGTATTATTCTGCACTGGCAACGCCACCTTGTATCAGTTAAAGCACTCTGATAGTTTACAGCGCATAGAATAGGTAAATGGGGAATGGGGAATGGGGAATGGGGAATGGGGAATGGGGAATGGGGAATGGGGAATGGGGAATGGGGAATGGGGAATGGGGAATGGGGAATGGGGAATGGGGAATGGGGAATGGGAAGTTAGGAGTTAGGAGTTAGGAGTTAGGAGTTAGGAGTTAAAAATTCTCTCCCAATGCCCAATGCCCAATGCC
>NZ_JAIVFR010000458.1 GCF_020829685.1 Nostoc sp. CHAB 5715
TCCCGCAAGGAACTGAAGTTCCTTGCTAATAGCTTAAGTCATCTAAAGATGACTAAATAATCCGAAAAATTTTTAGTCTACTTCAGTAGACTTGAGCTATTAGCCTTGGAATTCATTCCAAGGCGGGCGTGGAAGCTAACAGATAATAGATTTCTAGCTTAAGTTGACACGTATGAGCATTGCTAAACCCCTACAACAGATGTGGTTCAAATACATGAAAACTGCTGTAAGTACAAGAAAGAAGAAAGAAAAACGAACCGCGAACGCGAGTGCGTCTTTAAGAGTTGGACGCAAAGGACACGTACCCCTGCTCTTAAGCAAGCTACGCGCAGCGTCTCGCAGAGAAGAAAGAAATTAAAAGGGTTTGGTGCAGCCTCACAGATAAATGGTATAAATTGGTGAAATTTTGAATAATAATGTAGATTTGATTGAGCATTGGTAACCGAATTGCAAAAAAAACAGTCTACGTCTTGAGATAGATTGTCTATTTGCCAAAACTAAGCAAAATTTATAGAATTTATAGAAATAAAGGACTTTATAAAGTTTGAGTCGTATGCCTTTCCATCAGGATTACCTTGGTGTTGAACAACCAGCTGTGGGTCAATTGATTCGGGAACTCCGGCAAACCCTGAAGCTGACACAAAAGAAGTTTGCAACTCAACTCGGTGTCACGTTTCCAACGATCAATCGCTGGGAAAACGGACATGCGACTCTTTCTCCTTTGGCACTTAAGCAAATTGACACTCTGCTAAACCAATTGTCTGAGTCACCCGATGCCGCCTTACAAAAACGCACTCAGACAATCCGAGAAAAATACTTTCCGACAAAGGATCTGAAAGCATGAAGGCAGAGGAACACAAGGCTTGGGCTGAAAACCTCTTTGTTGGTGGCGGCGAGATAGGTGCATTGTTGAGATCGCACAATTGGTCGCAAACGCCGCTAGGGGCTGTTAAAACCTGGCCGGACAGCCTAAAAACGGCTGTGCAGATCCTGTTGACAGAACTCGATCAAGCCCAGCAGCCAGAAAAAACCCAGCTAGGATCTGATCTGCCGCCGGTTAGCACATCAACAGATGCCTTGCGTCAAGCTGCCCAAGCCGATGCGTTTCGAGTCAAGCTTACCAATGCGCTACGCCCTCTGACTGACGCTAATGAGATTCAGGCGATCGCAGTCCGCATTTTGGGCGATTCTCTAGGCGCAAGCCGCGTTATTTACATTGAAGTATTACCGGGCAGCAAAGAGATCATCGTTCATAAAAACTACACGAACGGTGTTGCCGAACTGAGCGGGCTGTACCATCTGGAAGACTTCGGACGCAACCTGACAGATGACCATCGAGCAGGGCAAACGGCGATCGTTCCTGATGTGGCAAACTACCCTAAATACACAGCCAGCCAGAAAGCAAGGTATAGATCAATCGATATTGCCGCGCATATTGATGTGCCGCTGATCAAGAACAATCAATTTGTCGCGTTGCTGGCGGTGCATCAGGCAAACCCTCGCCAGTGGACAGAAGACGAGGTGAAACGAGTCGAGGAAACAGCAGAGCAGACGTGGGCAGCCGTCGAGCGCACCGAACTCGAACAGCAACTGTGGAAGTTCGACGCGCTTGTTGCTGTAATTCCCGATTTTATTTACACCTTTGATTTGGCGGGACGGTTCACGTATGTCAGCCCGGCGTTGCTCAATCTTTGGCAGAAAACTTCGGATGAAGCTTTGGGAAAGAACTTTTTTGAACTGGATTATCCAACCGATTTAGCGACCCGACTTCAGCAACAGATTCAACAAGTGATCGCCACGCGCCAGCCGCTCAACGATGAAACGCCCTACACTAGCGCAATCGGCACGCGTGCCTATGAATACATTTTCGTGCCACTTTTGGGCATAAACGGCGCAGTAGATGCAGTTGCAGGCGTGACGCGAGACATCACTGATCGCAAACAGGTAGAGCAAGCTTTGCACCAAAGCGAGAAGCAGGCTCGAAATATTCTGGAGAGCATCTCTGAAGCCTTCTTTGCACTGGATGAGAACTGGCAGTTTACCTATATGAATCCATCTGCCGAAACACTACTAGATCGCACTTCAGGCGATTTAGTTGGCAAGAATTTGTGGGAAGAGTATCCAGGACTCATTAGCAATGAGTTGGCGCAGATTTACTGGAGCGCCATGCGCGATCGTGTGGCCGCGTCATTGACCGCGTTTTACCCGGATCACGATCGCTGGTACGAAGTTCGCACCTACCCCGCCCCAAACGGTATCACCGTTTATTTGAGGAATGTTACCGAGCAGATTCAAACTACCGCAACCCTGCGTCAATCCGAAGAACGCTACCGGACGCTGTTTGAGTCGATCGATGAAGGCTTCTGCATTATTGAAGTGCTATTTGACGAAAATGATACGCCAAGTGCCTCCGGCAGTGTGCTTCGTGCCAGCGACTACCGCTTCTTAGAGATCAATCCCACCTTTGAGCAACAAACGGGACTTCGACAAGCAGTCGGGAAAACGGCGCGTCAGTTAGTTCCAGATTTAGAAGACCATTGGATTCAGATTTACGGTCAAGTTGCTCTAACGGGTGAACCTGCTCGCTTTGAAAATGGCTCTCTTGCAATGAACCGCTGGTTCGATGTGTATGCCTGTCGCATGGGTGAGCCGGAGGGGCGAAAAGTTGCCATTGTCTTCAAAGATATTAGCGATCGCAAACAGGCAGAAGAATTTTCGCGGCGAACCGCCGAATTTAATGCTTTTTGCGTCTCTCTCGCCGACGCGCTCCGCCTCCTTGCCGATCCAGTAGAGATTCAGGCTACGGCCAGCCGTGTGCTGGGTGAATATCTCGGCGCGAACCGGGTGGCGTACTTCGAGGTTCGCGGCGCTGATTACGTCGTTGAGCGTGATTATGTTAATGGAGCCGCAGCACTGGCTGGCAACTACCCGATTGATTCGTTCGGCCCCAAGCTGCTCGCAGCCTACCGCACTGGTCGCGCTGTGTCCGCGTCTAATGTGGAAGCCGATCCCAACCTGTCCCCAGATCAGCAAGCAGCCTATGCCGCGATCCAGATCGGTGCTTACATCTGTATACCCCTGGTCAAGAAGGGCGAGTTCGTAGCGGGGCTGGCAGTTCACACATCCGAACCGCGAGCTTGGACGCCGGACGAGGTGTCCTTGGCGGAAGAAGTAGCCGAGCGCACTTGGGCGGCAGTCGAACGTGTCCGCGCTGAAGCAGCCTTGCGCGAATCGGAGGAGAAATACCGCACGCTGTTCGATTCGATTGACGAAGGTTTTTGTCTGGTCGAAGTTTTATTCGACGATGCCGGAAAGGCAGTTGATTACCGCTTTCTTGAAACCAATCCGGCATTCTTGAACATCACCGCGCTCGAAAACGCAATTGGCAAAACCGGCCGCGAGTTGGTGCCGGACATTGAGCCGCACTGGGCTGAAACTTTCGGTAAAGTCGTCAAAACAAGACAGCCCGAACGGTGGGTCAACAGTTCCGAAGCGATGGGGTTCTGGTTCGATTTGTATGCTTTCCCGGTGGACGAGCCCCAAGAGCATAAAGTCGCCATTATTTTCAGCAACATCACGGAGCGCAAACAAGCCGAACGACAAGTGGAGTTTTTGACCGAGTTAAGCCGAAGACTCGGCACGGTGACGGATGCAGTGGAAATCAACCGCATCGTCACGCGCGAAGTCGGAACGTTTTTGAACGGGCATCGCTGCTATTATCTCGATGTCACGCCGGACGGCAGCCAGGTAACGGTTCTACCCGATTGGCGGCTCGACGGATCAGATCTTGCCGGAACTTATGACCTTTCCCTTTTCGGCGCGAAGGAATGGTGGGAAACAGCGGCACGTTTACCGTTCGGGATTGACGACGTGAACGTGCATCCGTGGACAAAGGATTTCGCCGACAATTACACGCTCATCAATATGCAATCCTACGTCATCGCACCGTTTGTCCGTGAAGGGCGTTGGGTGGCTTCGATCGGAGTCAGTTCCAACAAGCCGCGCCATTGGACGGCGGATGAGATGTTGTTGCTGGAAAACGTTGCAGCGCGCGTCGCTCCGCTGATCGAACGCGCCCGTACCGAAGCAGCACTGCGCGACAGCGAAAACCGCTTTCGCATGGCGATCGAAGCTGCCCAATTAGGCACCTGGGACTGGAATCTGATCACGAATCAATTGATTTGGGATGAGGGTTGCAAAGCCATGTTTGGCTTACCACCAGAAGCTCTTTGCAGCATTGAGGTCTTTTTTGCAGGACTGCACCCCGACGATCGCGAACGACTAGAACAGGTGCTGCAATGGACTTTGAATTCAGCCAGCAGTGGCAAGTATGACGTAGAATATCGCACGATCGGGATTCAGGATGGGGTTGAACGGTGGATTGCGGCCAGAGGACAGGTTTACTTTGATGCTGCCGACAAGCCACGACGCTTTGTCGGCACTGTACTCAATATCACTGAGCAAAAACGCATTGAGGCAGAACGAGAACAACTCCTTGCCCGTGAGCAAGCCGCAAGAGAGGCAGCCGATCGCGCCAACCGGATCAAAGATGAGTTTTTGGCGGTGCTGTCTCATGAATTGCGATCGCCTCTCAACCCGATCTTGGGCTGGACGCACTTACTACAAAACGGCAAACTGAGCGAAGCCCGGAGAGCCGAAGCCTTGAAAATTATCGAGCGCAATGCCAATCTACAGACGCAACTAATCGAAGATTTGCTCGACATCTCCCGCATCATGCAGGGCAAACTAAGCTTAACAGCGGCTCCGGTCAGTTTAAACTTTGTGATTTCTGCCGCCGTTGAAACGGTGCGTTTGGCAGCAGAAGCAAAAAATATTGCGATCGCTCTCGATCTTGACTCTGAGATGGCTTTGATTTCTGGCGATGCAGCTCGCTTGCAACAAGTGATGTGGAATTTGCTTACTAATGCGGTTAAGTTTACACCCAACGGTAGACAAGTGACCGTTGAACTGCGGCAACTCGACGGGCTAGCTCAGATTCGGGTAATCGATACTGGCAAAGGCATCAATCCACAGTTTTTGCCCCATGTATTTGAGTATTTTCGGCAAGAAGACGGCTCAACGACACGCAAATTTGGCGGGTTGGGATTGGGCCTTGCGATCGTGCGGCAAATTGTAGAAATGCACGGGGGCACAGTCACAGCAGAAAGTCAGGGTGAGAATCAAGGCGCAACCTTCATCATCCAATTGCCCCTCATGCAGCAGGCAACATCGATCGCATCCGAACCAATCCACACACAGACAGAAGCAGAAGTGCCTTTAGACGGCATTCAAATTTTGCTCGTGGATGATGAGCCAGATACCCGCGAGTTTCAGGCATTTGTGCTGTCACAAAGCGGGGCAAATGTGACAGCCGTCGCTTCTGGCTTAGAAGCTTTGCAAGCTTTAGAGCAGTTCACTCCTGACGTGCTAGTGAGTGACATAGGCATGGCACAGATGGACGGCTATATGCTGATGCAGCAGATTCGATCTCGCCCACCGAATCAAGGAGGAACCATTCGGGCGATCGCACTGACCGCTTATGCCGCAGAAATTGACCAACAAAGAGCACTTCAGGTAGGATTTCAAACTCACATTACAAAACCTGTAGACCCAGAGAAGTTAGTGAGGGCGATTGCAAACTTGCTAGAACTCTCACTGATGGCGTAAGTCCTAACAAAGATAAATTTGTAAAATCCTAATATACCAAGGGTGTCGCGCCGCGCATCTGACGTAAAGAATTTATACAAGCAGGACAATCGCAGTTAAATAAG
>NZ_JAIVFR010000459.1 GCF_020829685.1 Nostoc sp. CHAB 5715
ATTGGTAGTTTGATTGACTCTCATCCTGGAATTCATGGGGGAACTGCTTTGATTGCAGGCACAGGAGTTACCGTTCGTCGAATTGCAATTTGGCATAACGCGGGTCATAGCATAGAAGAAATTGCTCATGAAATAGAGCATTTAAACTTGGCGCAGGTTTATGCGGCATTAACCCATTACTACGCCAACAAAAATGAAATCGATGTGGACATTGCAGCAGATGAAGCTGAATATGATCGCCTCATAGCCTTGCACAAATCTAGTAAATAATCGTGAGTCAAATTCGTCTGTATACCGATGAGGATTCTAACCGTCGAGCAATTGTGCAAGCTTTAAGAGAGAGGGGTATAGACGTAATGACGAGCTTGGAAGCAAATCGATTAAGATACGCCGATGAGGAGCAGCTTATATGGGCGACGGAGCAAGGTAGGGTGATATATAGCGGCAATGTGCGAGACTTTTACCGTTTGCACACCGAGTTTGTCACACGCGGACAACCTCATGCAGGTATACTGCTGATGCAGCAACAGCGGTTTTCAGTAGGTGAGCAGGTACGTGGAATCTTGGAGCTGTTGGCGACAAAATCAGCCGAGCAGATGCACAATCAAGTTGAATTTCTCAGTGATTGGCTTGATTGAAGTGCCAAAGGCTTGCAGAATGTTGATTTGGAAGTTGAAGTTAAAATATCATTAACATTACAATTCTCAATTGCTTCCTGAATTTCTGTGGGAATATTAGATAAGAAATTATACCTAAATTACACATTAAAGTCTTAAAGGAGATTGTCGATGCAGCTTCTCGAATGTCCTCCTGTTGCAGTCATTGCTGGAGAAAATGCGGTTCACGTTTCTCAACTACCTTCTACATGGCAAGACATTGCTAGAGGAACCACGAGTGTCGGACTTTCTCATCCCCAAAGCTATGTTGAGATGGCACAGTTGTTCTTATATAAATTAGAGCATGGTGATGTTGACTTGTTTAGCGATCGCCCCCAACTAGCTCACTTGATACCGTCATTTTCCCAGCTATTTGCACAATTGGCATGGGAAACCCTAGAATTTTTTGGGCAAGACTTTCTCAAACACAGCTATCCGAACTTTGAAAAAATTCTCCAGGATGTGCAGTCAAAGGGTGCAAAGTATGCTGATGAAGTAAAAGTCGCTCGCATTGGTATAGATTTATTCAACGAGTTTGGTTATGAACTACCTGCCAGCTTCTATCATGTGCATCTAGCACCAATTTACCGCGATCATGTTTTTGAAGAACGCGCCTTACGATTTGATCAGCGCGATATTGAACACAAACGTGCTTGGGATGCCATACTCCATGCAGGTAAAGTATTTGCGATTCAGATGAAAGTGCAAAGTATTGCCTCCAAATACGGTTTTACTTATCAACACGGCTGTGGTTGCAACTCTCACCTATCTTCCATTGATGTATCTCGTGGCGCGTTTGAATATGAATTGAGTCTTGAAAAGCGCCAGCGATGGATTCGCAGTTTTATCTGGACTGCTTGGTATGAGTATGCTTTCTTTGCGATCGTGCCAAATACGAGTTATTTAGTTTAAAGGGAAATGAGCAGAGGGAGAAATTACTCCCTCATTCTTATTTAGGACTTACGCAAAAAGTGCTAAAAAGCTTAATTTATCGAACCGCCAAGAACGCCAAGAACGCCAAGAATCGTAGAGTTTGCGTAAGTCCTATTATTTACTCAGGACTTACGCAAAGGCAACGTACTTTCGTCATTGCAAACGTTGCGAAGCAATCTCGTCAAGACTGGGATTGCAACGCTTGACTGCGTTCCACTCGCAATGACTAATCATCGCTGCGTAAGTCCTGTTACTGCCAAACGTAGATTAGGATAAACAAAATAATCCAGATAACATCGACGAAGTGCCAAAATAACGAGGTTGCGTTGACGCCGAAGTGACTTGTGTCGTAGTTGCCAGGTATGAACGATCGCACTAAAATAATCAACTGCAACAGAATACCTGTGAAAACGTGCAAACCGTGGAAACCTGTTAGCAGGTAAAACGTCCCACCAAATACCCCTGATGTGAAGCCAAAAGCGAGGCTGTTCCATTCAATCGCTTGTCCAACCAAAAAGTAAGTTCCCATCGCCATTGTTGTCAAGAGAAATAGGCGAAATTTCACTAAGTCATGGCGTTGAAGGGCGCGTTCTGCTAAGTAAATTACAAAGCTACTGGCGACAAGAATTATTGTGTTGATTGTCGGTTCTTTTACTTCTAGCCCGGAAACACCAGCTGGTAGCCAGTTAGGGGTTGTTGTTTTGTAGATGGCATATCCGGCGAAAAAACTCAAGAAAATGACGCTTTCAGACAGTAGGAAGATGATGAAGCCAAACATCTTGTTGCCTTCTTCGTCGTGTGTATGTTCTGCGGCTGTGTGGTGCAATTCATTTGAATTGATATAACTGTCCATTGGTGGAGTTTTGCTTTTAGCTTGAGGGTTGAATTTAAAACGCAAAGGAAACGTAGCTCGTTGTGCTACGGTGTACACACAAGTCTTTTGACCTTACCTTTATTGCATCGACTTGCAAGTTTGTTGTATCGACTTGCAAGTTTGTTGTATCGACTTACAAGTTTGTTGTATCGACTTACAAGTTTGTTGTATCGACTTACAAGTTTGTTGTATCGACTTACAAGTTTGTTGTATCGACTTGCAAGTTTGTTGTATCGACCTGCAAGTTTGTTGTATCGACTTGCACCTTTGTTGTATCGACCTGCAAAAATTAACTTACCCTAAGTTACGGAGTAACTCTAAAAGATTTGTGTGTACACAGTAGGATAGCCTGCAATACCGTTCAGTTAAGCTTTTTTCTCCCCCCCTGCCTCCCCTGCATCCCCTGCTCCCCCTGCCTGCCTTAACAGATAAATTTCCTTAACTGAACCGTATTGGGATAGCCTGGGTTAGTCTGAGAGGTTAGCTGTCAAAGGTTCAGATTTGCCGTAGCCGTAGGGTTCGGAGATGATGATGGGGATTTCTTCAAAGTTTTCTACTGGGGGCGGTGAAGAAACCATCCACTCTAGTCCAATTGCCCGCCAAGGATTATTAGGTGCTTTCTCGCCTTGCATCCAAGAAATCACCATGTTGAATATGAAGGGTAAGGTGGACATTCCTAAGAGAAATCCGCCCAGGCTAGCGATGATATTCCAGAATTGATACTCTGGGGCGTAGGAAGCAACTCGGCGTAACATCCCTTGTAATCCCAAGGGGTGCATGGGCAAAAAGTTGAGGTTGGTGCCGATGAAGGCTAACCAGAAGTGGATTTTACCCCAGCTTTCGGAGTACATCCGCCCAGTCATTTTGGGAAACCAGTGGTAGATGGCAGCATACAAGCCCATTGTCACGGTGCCGTAGAGGACGTAGTGGAAGTGTCCCACCACAAAGTAGGTATTGTTAACGTGGACATCAACCGGTACGGAGGAAAGCATGATGCCTGTGATTCCTGCGAACACAAACATGATCAATGCACCTAGAGCGAACAGCATCGGTGTATGTACTCGCAGTTTACCTCCCCAAATAGTTGCTACCCAAGCAAATACTTTAATTCCTGTGGGGACAGATACAAACATCGTCGTCAGCATGAAAATCAACCGCATCCAGCCTGATGTACCACTGACGTACATGTGGTGTACCCAAACAATACCACTGACTACCGCAATCAAAATGGATGAAACGGCAACAACTTTGTAACCAAATAGAGGTTTACGCGAATAAACCGGAAAGATTTCTGAGAAAATCGCAAAGACAGGCAAAATAATCACGTAAACGGCGGGGTGGGAGTAGAACCAGAAGTAATGCTGGAACATAACTGGATTCCCACCCTTGCTAGGGTCAAAAAAAGCAGTGCCAACTGTGAGGTCAAGTAGCAGCATCACTGCACCTGCTGTCAATGCAGGTAGTCCGAATAGTTGGATAATCTGGGCGCTAAACACTCCCCAGACAAACAAGGGCATCCGAAAAAAGCCCATTCCTGGGGCCCGCATCTTCACGATTGTGGTGACAAAGTTCACTGCCCCCATAATTGAGGATACGCCGGATATTGCCACCGCTAACAGCCAGAGAACTTGACCATTAATCAAGTTACCTGTGGGATTCTGGAGACTAACTGGTGGGTAAGACCACCAACCGGCTTGGGCTGGGCCACCAGGGACGAAGAAGCTACCCATCATCAAAATCCCAACTACTGGCACCATCCAAAAGGCGACGGCGTTGAGGCGAGGAAATGCCATATCTCGCGCCCCAATCATCAATGGCACTAAATAGTTGGCAAAACCAACCAGTGAGGGAAATGTCCACAAAAACAGCATCACAGTGCCGTGCATGGTGAACATACCGTTATAGACGGTGCGATCGACTAAATCGGATTCGGGTGTTAGCAGTTCTCCCCGCATCACCATCGCAAAGATACCGCCGATGAGAAAGAAGAAGAAGGAGGTAACGAGATACTGGATACCAATAACTTTATGGTCAGTACTAAAGCTGAAGTATTCTTTCCAGTTACTCGGAGATTCGTGGTTAGGCTTCTCATTAGGGAGAAGAATACCTTCAATAGGAACATTAGTCATGGTTACTTTCCTTTCAACCAGGTGAATTGACTAGAGGAGGTGCAGCAGGTGGAACTGTAACCCAACCAGTTTGGACTGATTGATTGGATGTTTGGGCATACTCAGAAGCTGCCTGATTATTTGCTAGGGATGGCTTTTGGGTTGCAGCTTGTGCTAGCCACTGCTGATAATCTTCAGGAGATTCGACAACCACATTCGCCTGCATCGTCGCAAAGTATGTGCCGCTATATTGGGAATCGGTCAATCGGTATTGACCAGGGCGGATGGGAGTAAATTCAAAGTCGATCGCATGGTTGGGAATAATATCCTGCTTGAGGCGAAATGCAGGTATATAGAAGCCGTGGAGTACGTCTTGTGATCGCAGCGCTAAACGCACCCGGCGATCGCTAGGTAAATGCAATTCGGTACTGGTAATATCTCTTTCTGGGTAATGAAAAACCCACGCCCACTGTTTAGCTAGTACGTCGATTTTTTCTACAGGTTCTGCTAAAGCCTTAGCTGGTGCTGCATAACCTGATTCCATTCCCAATGGATTATGCAGGTGAACTAATTCCGATGGGCCTTGAATCCCCATTTGTTCGTAAACTTGGTAACTGTAACCCGCAATCCAAAACACTAACAGTATTGGGATTGCTGTCCAGACAACTTCTAAGGTGATATTACCTTCAATTGGTGGGCCGTCGGTGAAGTCATCTTTGACTGCCCGATGGAAAATAACAGAATACATCAGAGTACTTGTTACTCCCAAGAAGATGAACGCACCGAGGGTTACTAAGAAGCTAATCAAATCATCAATTAATTGAGATTCGGCTGCTGCTTGGGGGGGAAGCCAGGAGTAAGCCTGCTTCCCGATCCAGAGACTGGTAAGAGTCACTGCGATCGCGCCTGTCAGCAGCGTCAAAATATTTAAAATCTTCTGGATTTTCATCATTGGTCATTGGTTATTGGGCATGGGGCATGGGGCATTGGGCATGGGGCATTGGGCATTGGTCGATGGTTAGTAACTTTAAACAATTGACAAATGACTTATTTGAGTGTTGTGTTGAGTCGGTGGTATTTTGTTGATAACTTCAAAGCCGATAAAAGATGCTAAAACAAATACAAACAAAGCAGCAAGTAATGCCTCTGTCATGAAATCAAAACTCCTTGTGTAAATGGGAATGGGGCATGG
>NZ_JAIVFR010000045.1 GCF_020829685.1 Nostoc sp. CHAB 5715
TCTTTAACCTGTCAAGGATGGTATTGCTGTAATCAAGCATAGTTAAATACCAAGAAAAGATATTAGGACTTACGCAAAAATTGCTAAAAAGCTTAATTTATCGAACCGCCAAGACGCCAAGAGCGCCAAGAGAAGAAGGAAAGAAGTTTACAAATCATTTAGGATTGCTATATGCAGATGAAATTACACACCATTATCGGCGACATTATCCGCATTGGTGGCAGTGGCTTCAAACACGGGGGTTTCTTTTTCCTCAGCAAGTTCTGCTCTGGCTTCGGCTACCATGTCTTCCCAGGTTTCTCCCATTTCTGCAATGGTTCCTTTGCTTCTTTCATAAAGACCAATTCCGCCTTTGATGACTGACTTGACTAAGGGTTTACCAACTCCAGCGACAATGGGCAATAGAACAGGTGCTAAGAGGACTGCACCAATTCCGGCTATAATACCGGGAGCGCCTGCATCTTCAACAAAATCACTAATTTTAGGTGCCATGTTCAATTTTCTCCTATTAATTAAGAAACTTCGGAAAGCTTTTTAAGATACTCTTGGCGGCATAGTTGTATCATCTTGCCGATGGTAGAGCTTTATGTTGACGATTTTTAAGAATTGGACGCAAACCGTTGACTCCAGCAACTACGGTTGAGCCATTGTTGACTACTGTTGCAGCTAAGGGGTTAAGACCAAAGAAAACGGCGATCGCCATTGCTGCTAAATTAGGAAAGGCAACAAGTGCTGTGTTTTGCCGAATCAATTGCTTGGCTTGACGAGCGATCGCGATCGCTTCTAATAAACCATGCAAGTCATTCTGCATCAACACTAAGTCTGCTGTCTCGCGGGCTATCTCGGAACCGTTGGCAAAGGAAACGGAAACATCAGCGTAGGCTAAAGCTGGCGAATCGTTGATCCCATCACCTACAAATGCAACTATCTTACCTTGTTCGTGCAGTTGGCGGACAACTGTTGCTTTTTGTTCTGGAAAAGCTTCTGCGTGAGTATGCGTTGGCAAAATACCAAGTTCAGCAGCAACAGCAGTAGCAGTTCGCTTATTATCGCCGGTTAGCATGTGAATCTCTACACCTTCGACCGTCGAAAGTGCCTTAATGACTTCGCGGCTTTCGGGACGGAGAAGATCACTATATTTAATAATACCTTGAAGTTGACCGTTGCTGGCTACATAAATCGCTGAATTTGGAGATTTTTGCTGACCATTTAGCGCTGCCATATCAACGCCACTGGTACGCAAAAAGCGATCGCTCCCAACATAAACTGTCTCTTCATCAATCAGAGCTTGCACGCCCAAACCTAGTTGATAGTCCCACTTACTACGCGGCAAAATTTCCACTTGCTCTGCTTGGGCATAGCGAACAATTGCTTCTGCGACTGGATGAGTTAAACGTTGTTCGGCGGCGGCTGCCAATTCCAACACCCGTAATCTTGATGTTGCTGGATTGAGACTTTCCACACTGACAACATCAACTTCTCCCTTAGTCAGTGTCCCCGTTTTATCAAAAACTATGGTATCAACTTCTGCTAATTGTTCTAACGCCCGTCCGCTACGGATAAGAATTCCCCGTCGTGCGGCATAAGTTAATGCTGCTAAAACTGTTGTGGGAACTGATACTCGAATACCTGTAGCAAAGTCTAGAGTTAAAACGCTGGCTGCCCGTGAGGGGTTGCGGGTTGCGGCAAATACTGCTCCACCAAGTAGCAAAGTTGGCACAACCGCTTTTTGAGCAAATTTTATCGCATAATTCTCTATGCGGGTGTCGTGGACAGGCGCTTCTTGCATTAACTTAATGCTCTGTCCGGCGCGGGTATCATTGCCTACCCATTCTGCAAGAATATAAATTCGTCCTTCCCGTACCAGCGTTGAGGCAAAAACTGGTTGTCCCGTTTTTTTCAACACTGGCATCGACTCGCCAGTTAGTTTCTGCTCATCTAGTAGGGCTTTACCTCGCAAAATGCTACCATCAACCGGCACTTGTTCGCCAGGGTAAACAATCACTGTATCGCCACGCTGCACATCTTGAATGGGAATTTGTACCTTTTCGCCATTGCGTTCCACCCAGACAAATTGCCCTAGAGAACTAAGTAAATCTAGAGTTTGTTGAGCAGAAGAACGAGCCGTGCGATCGCGGATATTTTCACCCACTTCAATTAAACCGAGCATCAGCGATGGTGTGAGAAATTGCCCTTGGAAGGTAGTAATAGAGATCGCCATCAAATCCAAAAAGTCAATATTCAATTTTCGCTCTACCCTAATACCTTCCCAGGCTCGTTGGATAACGGGTAGTGTGGCAATGGCGATGGGAAGCACCACTATTAAAGGTGGGATCGGTAATCCTAACGGCCCCCCCAGTACTGCTAAAGTAGTCGCAACGGCGGAGAGTTGTAAACCTGGCCAAGATGCCTCTTTTTCGGTTTCTGATAAAGATGTAGAGTTTTTGAGAACGACTACAACACTTGCAGCCTGAATCAAATCGTGAAGGTGCGATCGCATCTTCGCATCGGAAATTTTATCAGATTTATAAGTAACTGCAACCGACATTGCCGCAGGCTTGACACGGACATTCTTCACCAGCGCATCTGCTGTTAACAACACTTCCAGACGCTTGGCATAATCTGCATCACAGCGTAAGCGAGGTAAGCGAAACCGCAGTCTTCCCGGAATTGTATGGACAACGCTGTAGGTAACGTTGGGCAACTGTTCTTGAGAGTGTCCATTAGTGTCAATTAAAGAAACTTTTCCATTCCCTTCCAACACAGTGAATTGAGATTTTGGGGGTGATGGTAGTTGTAGTGCTACTTTTGCCATTACTTTTCTTTAATCCAAAATTGTTACACTTCGATGAAAATCAGGCTCTTTACCTTAGTAAAGAGAGCAAATTAGCCACCAATCCTGTGAGATTGATTAGCTTATGAACAGTTTGGTTATATCGCTGTAGGTAAGCTAAGTTTGTGAGCCAGCGACTTTCAGAGTCAGGGCAATCAGGCGCAATATTATCGTTTATAAAGGGAAATTCGCCATCATACCTAAGGAGAAACACATCGCAGGCGATTTTAGATTACTCCACAGACTGGATAACTCTGGAGTAGTATGATTTGCCGTTGTTGCGTCTGTAACTTCAGCAGTCTGAGCAACGCCAGTAGTATGATTTGCTGTTGTTGCCTCTGTAATTTCAGCCGTCTGACTAACTTCTTCTAGGGGTTGGTTAGCCGTTGTGATCCCTAGTGTTGGTGGGTTGATCTCCAACGCTAATTCCATCAGACTCACCCAATAAGATAATGGAATATTACGAGACTGATAAGCGATCGCAATTGATGCTGCATCAAAATTTATACGCACACTTGTAACTTGAGCATCGGTTTTCACTATTCTCTCAAGCCGCCGCCCATAAGCTCGATCTTCAGCAATTTTTGGCACATTCAACCGAATACGTCCGGGAATTTGATGAACTACGCTGTAGTCAATCTTTGCAGGTGTTACCACCTTGCTATTTTCTTGTTGGATACTAGATTCGGATATGTCGCTTTTGATCGCAGAACTGGTATAATCAGCTTCGTTTTTTTCTGATGTCGGAACTTGAGAGCCAAGATAACCAATGACACCACGGGTTGCATCCGCCGCAATCATATAAACTGGAATCGATACCCAGCCATGAATTCCTAACCCTCCTGTTACCGCCAAACCTGTCATCATCGGAATTAAGGAAATACCCTGCTCTTTCCAAAATGAAGCCGATTTCCAAGCTGCAAAGGGATCTGTCTTGCTAGGTGAATCAGACAAAGCCTGCGGCTGTTGGATCTCAATATCGGATTTTAGCGCCAAAATTTGCGGTAATGAGAGCTTATCTTCATCAAAATTAACTATCAAACTGCCCGTTTGCTCATTCACGGTAACTTCCCTCACGCCTTCTATGGAGCGTAAATCTTGGGCTATGTTGTCTAATATCGAGTTAAGACTACTGTCAGTGCTACGGAGTCGCACGCGCCCGGTAGTTACATGAACTATTTGCAAACCAGCTGAGGGCTGTGCGATCGCTTTACTTGCACTCTGATTAACTTCGTTGCTTTCTGGTGTAGAGATTAAATTAGGAGATATTTTCGCTAAAATATTTAATTTTTCACGATTACTGATATTTTTAGTCATTTACCCAATTAGCCAATAGCTACATCAAGTTAAAGGTTAACAATAGATTAAATGTAACTTAAGGTTGGGGGTTAAGTATGTGTCTTCCGAATTATTTTTAATAACGTTTTGTTATGATAATGATTATTATAATTAAACATAACTATACAAAATTTTTAGGAGGGCATGGAAAAGAATAGGGATTCGACCCCATCTGTTGCGCTAGCTTCTTGCTCTTTACGAGAACTACGCTTGTATGTAGTGGGGGACTTAGACCAATATTCCCCCCTTCATCCACGGCAGTTCTTGAAGGGGTCATTTCCCCAAGCTTTGAGTCGCCTTCAAGAACTCCCTCTTCGTTGAATCAGGCAAGCACCTTTGAGGAAATTGTGCAATATAGCAGGAGGCAGGAGGTAAAACATCACTGTTCCTGACATTCACGCTTTCAAAATGTCCTAATCTATATGCTCTTAACAATATTATCGGTCAATCGTTGAGGACTTTCAAGGGTAAGCAAACTCTAAGGCTTTTAATGCACCTCACGCCAGTAGGAACCGTTAAAAGACTGCGTAGGTTTTGCCTAAACAAATAAAAATGTGTAGGTTGGGTTGAGGAACGAAACCCAACACTTAGCGGGGTTTGTTGGGTAACACTTAGGCTCAACCCAACCTACAAATATTCAAAACCTACGCAGTATTGACAACCGTTATATGTATATCAAAGATATATCTCTAAATATATGGAAATTTAGCTAGTAGATAACTATATGCTTTTTAGCTAAACAATTTGTATATATTAAAAATATATTTTTAATATATATATTTTTTGTGTAATTTATTGCACAATGACATTAGAGTTAAAAAATGTTTTGTGTGAAAAAACAAAAAAGCTTTAAAACCAAGTCTGTTTGGTGTTTTAAGCCAAATTATTAGTGGATAAAAATGTTTAATTTAGATGACCTTTGCTGAATCTGAGTTCGACTAATTAAAGGTTTTTAATATGGATACTTTGGAGCTTTTACGATTTTATGTATCTGCCCAAAAGAGTCTTAATCAATCCACTCTGATTGAAGCTAAACTGGCGAATGCAATAGATCATGACATAAAACCACACGACGGAGACATCCCCTTTGTAGCAGTTTTTTTAGCTCACATTTCCTTCATGATTGTTTGGGGAACTTTCGTTTTTCTCGTTTCATACGCCTCCAAAGCGGTACAAGATGCGGCACAAGATAAACACGAAATAGTAAGCATAAAACATTTAGAGCAACATCCCTGTAAGAACTGCCAATTTTTTAACAAGAACCATTATCTAAAGTGTGCAGTACAACCTTTTGCTGCTCTAACTAAAGAAGCACTCAATTGCTCTGACTACAAGCCTAAATAGCTTTCTAAAATTGTCACGACGATGCATTTATTAGTAGTTGGAACTTTTGAAACTTACAGCAGTTTTCATGTATTTGAACCACATCTGTTGTAGGGGTAAAGCGCATTGCTCATACGTGTCAACTTAACGTAAAAGCTATGTCCCGCAAGGAACTGAAGTTCCTTGCTAATAGCAAAAGTCTTCTGTTGATGACTAAATATACCCAAAATCTTTAGTCTACTTCAGTAGACTTTAGCTGTTAGCCTTGAACTTCAGTTCAAGGCGGGTGAGTCAGCCAACAGTTAAACTATTTATAGCTTAAGTTGACACCAATGAGCAATGCTAAATCCCTACCGCGTGGTCTATTTACCTGAAAATAGCTGTAATTTGATAAACCTGAAGAGATTTGTATGAAACAAAAAGAGACGATATTTGTTATTCCGACTCATCGACTGAGAGATGTAGCACAGACCATCGAAAAGTATGATGAGAATTTCTGGGCGAATGGTCATGCTTTAAAAATTATCGTATTTGATGATTCTAGCATTGCCAACCACGATAAATATTACCCACTTTTAGAGCAGACTAAGACAGTCAATGATATGTTTTATGTCGGCCCCCAACAGAAAGAGCAATTTATTACATTTTTAAATGAAAGACTGCGCGATAAGAAACTAGAGTCACTAGTAAAAAACTTATTCCGACCTAGTTATGGCGGAAATCGCAACTTCACACTAATGTATACCCTTGGTCATTTAATGGTTAGTGCAGATGACGATATGCGACCAGATGCATTAATTGAAACTAGCCCAGAATCTTTATCAGGTGATGAAATATGTCGAGGAAAATTAATTAAGTCTAACCAACAAGGTGGCTTTGTCCATAAATCTTTTGACTTACTCACGGCTTTTAGTGATGTTCTAGGTCAAAAAGCTAGCCATGTACCGGAAAACTTCGAGGCTGGAGAATTGGTTCTTGATACAGCAATGGATTTAGAAACTAATACAACCAAGGGTTACTTTCGGGAAAACAGCCTTTTGTTACAACAGGGGACAGTATTGAATAATGCGATCGTCAAGATTGCCCAGACTTTTCGCACGGGAACTAATGATATAGATACACTTGATTTTATTCACATGTATCTCAATGATGAAAACCAAATAAGTCCAAATGACTTGAATGATTTTTATATTCTTACCAACTTTAGACCTGTTATTACTAACAAAAACTGGAGAATGGATTGTGGAGTGGCTGGATATGATAATCAGCTAGGTTTACCACCATTTTTTCCAACTCGCCTCAGATTTGAAGATTATATCTACAGAATTTGGATACAGCAAGAGGGGATTGTGGCTGCACACGTTGATGCTGTCCAAAACCATATTAGAAATAACTACATGCGTAATCCTCTGGCTAGTGAACTCTTTAATGAGGAAATATGTAGCCTGCTGAAAAAGAAGATTAAGAGCAGCGTTTATCATCTTGATGACCTGGGAATCAAGTTTGATTACTCTGGGGAAGTCACGTTGCAAGACTCTGAGGAAATCCTGGAAAAAATCTCTGCTATCCACAAGCAAGTAGTCAAAGCCTCAATGTCTACCCAGAATGAAGAGCGTAAACAGTCACTCCAATTGTTTGCTGAGAACTTATCAAGAGTATTTTATGGGTTTGAACCAGACTTTTTTCAGCAAAACGTTTCCAGAATTACCGATGATGTGATTAGCCAATTTCACGGTTCTCTAGAAATATGGCCAACTCTAGTTGAAATCTGTTACTTTTACAAAGATAAAAAGGATTTACCACAAATCAAAGTCAAAAACAAGAAGCTAAAATCGAGAAATGGCATTAATTTGAGCTAAATTAACCATAATCTTAGTCATTAGTCATTAGTCATTAGTCATTAGTCATTAGTGCCTAAAAGAACGAAAACCGTGACAAACGTACTAATGACTTCTTGACTAGATTTCCCCACGGCTTCAAGCTGTGGGATGAGTTAAGTTTCTTTATCCGTAACAATTTTGTGAAGCATATCTTAAAGTTACTGCAATCTGATAAGATTTCCAACAAGTACAATAACTGCTTGTTCTCTTTTTCTTGAAGCCAGTCATTTCAGGCCTTTTTTGGGAAAGGAAAATAAAAAAATGTCTAATCTATTGTGGAAAACTCTGGTACTAAGCCCAGTAGTTTTGGGAGTGATGGTGTTGGTTTCCGCTAGGGCTATGGCTACTCAAGTACCAGCCTCTTCTGAAGGTATAAACGCAAAAGTTGCTCAGACAGAAGCACCAATAGCTTCTAGTGCTTCAATATTCATCCAAACAGAGCAACCAAAAAATCAGCAATTGGTTGCCCAGGCAAAGACTGATGAAAACAAGGTTTTAGAAGAAGTTAACCGCTACAGCAGCGAAGGCAAGAACCAGAATTCACTGTCTCAAGTCACATCAGTTTCTCAGTTTTCTGATGTACAGCCGACTGACTGGGCATTCCAAGCTTTGCAATCCCTGGTTGAACGCTACGGTTGTATTGCTGGATACCCCAATAGTACGTACCGTGGCAACCGGGCATTGACTCGTTATGAATTTGCCGCAGGTTTGAATGCTTGTTTAGATCGGGTTAATGAACTGATTGCCACAGCAACTGCTGATTTGGTGACAAAACAGGATTTAGCAACCCTCCAACGTTTGCAAGAAGAATTCTCGGCAGAACTAGCAACTCTGCGTGGCCGAGTCGATGCTGTAGAAGCACGGACTGCTGAACTGGAAGCAAATCAGTTTTCCACTACTACAAAATTGGTGGGTGAAGCTATTTTTGCCGTTACTGATATTTTTGGCGGTAATACTGGCGATGCTAACAATACTGTGTTCCAAGATAGGGTACGTTTAGACTTGCAAACCAGTTTCACTGGTAAAGACGTTTTACACACCCGTCTTGCTGCTGGTAATGCAGGAGCCTTTTCAATAAGAGATAATGCTGGTCTTCCTATTGATACTGCTGAAGGCACACAAACGTTTCAAGTCGGTAGCACTACTAACAACAGTGTAATTATAGACTGGCTGGCGTATTACGTACCCATCGGCCCAGCCCAAGTTTACTTGGCAGCCACCGGAGGTATTCATAGCGATTATGTTGCTACTAACAACCCTTACTTTGAGGACTATGATGGCGGTAATGGGGCTTTGTCTACCTTTGCTTCTGAAAGTCCCATCTATCGCATTGGTGGTGGTGCAGGTGCAGCACTGACTTTACCCTTTGGTAGCGGTGGCAGCTTTTTCAAACCAAGTTCACTGACTGTAGGCTACTTAGCGTCAAATGCTAATAATCCTGGCGCAAATCAAGGTTTGCTGGAGGGTAACTATGCAGCTCTTGGACAATTGAACTTTAGTGTTGGCGATCGCTTGGCGATCGCTGCTACCTACGTTCACGGTTATCATGGTGCTGGAGGCGGTAATTTATTTGATTTAGGTGGTGGTTTGGGTAGTACTAACCGCGTCCTAGGTACTGGTCAAGCTAACATCCTAAGTGCTCTAAACGCATCTTCCAGTAATTCATACGGGATATCGGCAGCCCTCAGACCCAGCGATAAATTGTCAATTAGTGGCTTCGTTTCTTACCACGATGTCACAGGCTTTGGTGCAGATGATGATTATGAAGCTTGGAGCTACGGAGTTGGGATAGCCTTACCTGACTTCGGTAAACGGGGTAACGTTTTAGGTATTTTTGCTGGTGCAGAACCCTATTCGTTTAACCGGACAGGTTTACCTGCTAATCTTGCTGGTAATGATATACCCTATCACTTTGAAGGTTTTTACAAGTATCGCGTCTCAGATAACGTTTCAATCACCCCTGGTGTGATTTGGTTGACTTCTCCTGGTCAAAACAGCAATAACGACGATGCAATTATCGGTACGCTGAGAACAACTTTCACCTTTTAAAGGTTTTAGGTAAATACTGCTTTTGTTGTGATTATTCGTAATACTTCGGCTACGCCCTTCTCTACGAGAGGCTGCGCCAACGACTACGCCCTTCGGCTACGCTCAGGACAAGCTCAGGACAAGCTCAGTACAAGTTCGCAATTACGTTTTGTGACGGGGATTTTACCCCGACACAAAACGTGCTGCCTGTCTTGCTGGGGACTTAAACCCCCAAACTTTGTTAAATGAAAGGCGATCGCCCTTGGCGTTGGCAAAGCCATCGCTTTTGTGTTTAATAAAAGCAAGTTTGCTAAGTTCCTATATTACAGCTATTTTCAGGTAAATAGACCACGCGGTAGGGGCACAGCAATGCTCATTGGTGTCAACTTAAGCTATAGATAGCTTAACTGTTGCCTTCCTCACCCGCCTAGAACTAAAGTTCAAGGCTAATAGCTAAAGTCTACTAAAGTAGACTAAAGATTTTTGGCTATATTTAGTCATCTTCAGATGAGTTTCGCTATTAGCAAGGAACTTCAGTTCCTTGCGGGACATGGCTTTTACGTTAAGTTGACACGTATGAGCAATGCTGTGCCCTTACGACAGATGTGGTTCAAATACATGAAAACTGCTGTAAATTCGGGCAGTCGTTGATTGAATTCGGGCAGTCGTTTATTGAATTCGGGCAGTCGTTGATTGAATTCGGGCAGTCGTTTATTGAATTCGGGCAGTCGTTGATTGAATTCGGGCAGTCGTTGATTGAATTTGGGCAGTCGTTTATTGAATTTGGGCAGTCGTTTATTGAATTTGGGCAGTCGTTGATTGAATTCGGGCAGTTGTTGATTGAATTCGGGCAGTCGTTTATTGAATTCGGGCAGTTGTTGATTGAATTCGGGCAACCTCCAAGAATTTACATAAAGCCATTCCAGATATTTGTAATAAATAAATCAATTTATACTGAATTATGCGGGTGTCAATTAACCCTAATTCTGTCTATTCTAGTGCTGTACAGTTCAGGGTAGAAGTCATACCAATTTCAATACGGTTCAGTTAGCGCGCCAAAAGCCTTAAAGTGTGTAGGTTGGGTTGAGGAACGAAACCCAACATTTCCGGGGCTTTGTTGGGTTGCGCTTTGCTTAACCCAACCTACAATTTTTCACTGAACTGTATTGGGGTATAAGTCATACCAATTTGAAAAAAGAATGCGACAGATATACACTATCAAACCCTTGTGATATCTAGTTTTCTTCCTAACAGAATTTTGAATACTTCGGCTACGCCCTTACTTCGACGCCGCTCAGTACAAGTCGGCTACCAAGAGGACAAGCTCAGTACAAGTTTTGAATTTTGAATTGGTATCAGTTTTTATCCTGGCGCATTATTAATAACAGGAAAGTAATTTTAGAAGATAATCTTCCTTGTGTAATACGATCGCGCCAACGATCTGACAACTCAGGGCTGGCGCGATCGCTATGACAACATTACTGATAAAATATCCAAAATGCGAGAACTTTATCCAGCGATCAAGCCTTACTTAGAAGGTAGTTTACAAGTTTCTGACCTTCATACCATTCATTTTGAAGAATCAGGGAACCCGCAAGGTCAACCCATCGTTTTGCTGCATGGGGGCCCTGGTGGTGGATGTCCAGCTTTTTATCGGCAATATTTCCACCCAGAAAAATGGCGATTAGTCATGTTTGACCAGCGCGGTTGTGGTCAAAGTACGCCCCATGCTGAATTACGAGAAAACACCACTTGGGATTTAGTCAGTGATATCGAAAAACTGCGCCAACATTTAGGTATAGAAAAGTGGGTGGTTTTCGGTGGTAGTTGGGGTAGCACTTTATCATTAGCCTACAGTCAAACCCATCCCTCTCGATGCGCGGGATTAATTCTCCGTGGTATCTTCATGCTGAGGCAAAAAGAGTTGCGATGGTTTTACCAAGAGGGTGCTAGCTATATTTTTCCTGATGCTTGGGAAGAATATCTTAAACCAATTCCCATAGATGAACGTGATGATCTAATCGCAGCATATTACAAACAGTTGACCAATCCAGATTTAGAAATTCAATTAACAGCAGCGCGTGCTTGGTCAATTTGGGAAGCTAGTACCAGTAGACTTTTCTTAGACCCAGAACTTATGCAAAAGTTTGGCGAGAGTGAATTTGCTTCAGCTTTCGCACGTATTGAATGCCATTACTTTATGAATAAGGGATTTTTTGAAACAGAAGATCAATTACTTATAAATGTAGACCGTATCCGCCATATTCCGGCTGTAATTGTTCAGGGACGCTATGATGTAGTTTGTCCAATGATATCAGCTTGGGAATTACATCGCGCTTGGCCAGAAGCCGAATTTATTGTGGTTCCTGATGCTGGGCATTCGATGAGTGAACCAGGAATTTGTAGTGCTTTGATTGAGGCAACAGATAATATTGAATTCGGTTGAATATTTAGCCTGTGGAACGGGGGAGTTGGGTGCATCCCAGTTTTTATTTTGCTCTTGAGAATAACTGTCATTGCGAACGCGAGTGCGTCTCGTAGAGAGGAGGAACGACGAACGCAAGTGCGTGTCCAAGACTTGCAATCTCATGGACTCGTTTTGACTTGAAGAATTTTGCGATTGCTTCGTTCCTCTCTTCGAGACGCTACGCGAACGCAATGACATGTAAAAAAGTGGGATGCTCCCCCTCCCCAACCCTCCCCTTTATAAGGGGAGGGTGCGCGATAGCGCGGGTGGGGTATTGTTGTACCTCACCAAGTTGAAATTTGCTGTACAGCTATTTTCAGGTAAATAGATCACGCGGTAGGGGCACAGCAATGCTGTGCCCTTACGACAGATGTGGTTCAAATACATGAAAACTGCTGTAACTCAATTTTTCTATTGCACTATTTTAGCTGTGCCATACCACTACAACACTAGGGTGGGTGAATCTCCAAATCTTTGCAAATTTTGATAGTTAGAATATCAACAATCTCAGTATGTCTTGGAACTGCTGAGGTTCTGTTGTTTGATGGATTGTAATAAATCGTATGCCTTCCACCCTCTCGAAGGAACAAACAGCCGTTCTTTTCCAAATGGCGAATCAATTCACGTCTTTTCACTATAATTTGACATTAATCTGTTCACGGACGACATCTTTACCGGAGAGTTGTTGCTCTGCGAGTTCCCGATTTGAGATTAGAATCAACTCTATCGCTTCCCGTAGACTTTCTCTAGCTTCTTCCAGAGTTCTCTCTTGTACATTAGCTCCAGGTAACTCTTGAACATAGCCGATATACCAATCATCTAACTTTTCATATACAGCAGTAAAAGAATTTTCCATTGTTGGATGCTTTATAACTAAAGTTTATATTTTACCTTACATAAATAAGATATTAAGCTATAAATTGTTTTTTATCTAGTCGCTTAAGTGTCGATTTCTACTTGCTTATCAAAATATGTTGCCTTTATTTTTCGTAGTTGATTCTTCTGCGCGATCGCATCTAGAAACTCTTCCTCTATAGTATGGATAGAAACTATATTCTCTTTGGGTAAAAAGATATAACCATCTCCATATTCTTCAACAATATATAAAACTACACCCTCAACGGAAATTTTTCTGATATCCCATGCTTCCCTTGAGTAAATCTCCAAGTACCCCCTTTGCTCTAACTTGAACAATATTTCCGGTAGTTGTTTCAATTCTATATAAAACAAGTTTTTTTCTATACCATTACCAAAGGTCATACCTAATTGTTTGAGGTAGTCGATTGTATCCTCCAAATCATCGTCGTTAATACTGAAAAACTTTCCAATAATTGTTTTACTCATTGCAATCTCCTTTTTCAGCACTTACCTCTAAACGTTCTTTGATTGCCTCTTTAATATTTTACTTAGCTTCTTATTCAGTCTTTGCTTAACCCATTTTCATCGGTAAAGATAGTAATCAGAAACTTCATAATTTTTCCCTATTTCTAAACCGTCACTCCCTCCAACTCCTCATCTGTCAACTCATATAATTGCCGCAACTTATCTAACTTCTCACCATCAGCTTCCCAGAAACCGCGCCCATGCGCCTCCAACATTCTGCCAAGAATATTACGAAAAGCTTCAGGATTTGCCTTGCGTAATTTATCCGCCATCTCTGCATCTAACGCATAAGTATCAGCCGCTTGGTCATAAACCCAATCATCGCTAAAATCGGCAGTACCACCCCAACCAATCAACGCCGTCATCCGTTGGGAAATTTCAAACGCACCACCAGAACCTTGATTCGCCATTGCTTGCGCCCATTTGGGATTTACCAACTTAGTGCGATACTCCATTCGCAGCAAATCATCTAAATTGCGCGGTGTAGTATCCTTCGAGAAACTTTCCACAAAGCTGGTTGTAACCTTCTTACCGCGTTGTTTTTCTGCTGCCCTTTTCAAACCGCCCGTATTAGCGTAATATTCTTGAATATCAGTTAAACCATATTCTACCGAATCGATTTCTTGAACAATGCGATCGCTAGTTTTTAACAACGTATTCAAAACTTCCGGTCTAGCTTGACCTTTATCTTCTCTCCCATAGCTAAACACATTGCGACTTTGCCAAGTATTGCCTAACTCCTCACCAGATTCCCAGTTACCATCAACCACGCGATCGTTTACCAAAGAACCAAAATCACCCGCCGGATTAGAAAACAATCTTGCTGATGCATTTTCTACACCTTGGGCTTTTAAAGCCAAAGCATGTTTCCTAATAAAATTCTGATCATCCGATTCATCAGCATCAGCCGCCCGTTGAAATAAATCATCCAACAATTCGATGATATTTACAAAACTATCCCGGAAAATTCCAGACAAATTACCCAACACATCAATGCGAGGATGTCCAACCTCCGCCAACGGCTTTAATTCATAACGAACAATTCTACCAGTTCCTTCCTTAACAGGTTCAGCCCCCACCAATTCCAACAAAATCCCCAAAGATTCACCCTTAGTTTTAATCGCATCCAATCCCCATAACATCACCGCCACCGTTTCAGGATATTTCCCATATTCATCCAAATGCTGCACAATAATTTTTTGAGCAATTTCTCGCCCTCGTTCATATGCCGCAGGTGAAGGCATTCGATAAGGATCTAAAGCATGAATATTCCTCCCAGTCGGCAAAACACCAGCCCCATCCCTTAACAAATCCCCCCCAGGCGCAGGCGGAATATACTCCCCATTCAACCCCCTTAACAAATTCGTTAACTCATCCGTAGATTGCATCAACAAATCCCTTATTAACCTTTCCTCCTCTTGGCGTTCTTGGCGTCTTGGCGGTTCGACAAATTAAGCTTTTGGGCGATTTTTGCGTAAGTCCTAAAATATATGAAATACGTTGCAATAATCTCTTGATACCTTTACCCTAAGAGGGTTTGTCA
>NZ_JAIVFR010000460.1 GCF_020829685.1 Nostoc sp. CHAB 5715
GATTGTACCAAACAAGTCGTCATCTTCATCTTCAGCATAAGTTTCCCTGACTTCCCGATTTAGCTCATAGAGAGCATCTTGCAAATCGGCGTAGGCTTGGTCAATACCGCGATCGCTATTTTCCTTAAGACTCTCTTTTAAGTCTCGGCAAATATTATCAATTCTTTGGCGGCGGTTTCGGGCAAACTGCATACCAAATTCTAGTGCTACTTCTCTAAGCTGTCGTTCTGCTTGGAAAATCAACGCCTCAGAACGAGTCCGCTTTTCTACCCGTTCTTTACGTTCGCGATCAACATCGGCGTATTTCTGAGCGTCTTGAATCATCCGATTCACTTCCGACTCATTCAAGGTGGAAGCGCCTTGAATGGTGATACTCTGCTCTCGCCCAGTGGTTCTATCTAGGGCTGTTACCTGTAAAATACCGTTAGCATCAATATCAAATGACACCTGAACTTGAGGAATTCCTCGTGGTGCTGGTGGAATGCCATACAGCTTGAAACGTCCTAAAGACTTGTTGTTTGCTGCCATATCCCGTTCGCCCTGGACTACGTGAATTTCCACAGTATTCTGGTTATTTTCGGACGTGGAAAAAATATCAGAACGACGGACTGGGATGGTAGTATTGCGGGGAATGAGTTTTTTCATTACGCCGCCGATGGTTTCCAATCCTAAAGATAACGGTGTGACATCCAAAAGCAGCACATCTTTGAGTTCGCCTGCGAGAATGCCTGCTTGAATTGCTGCACCCACTCCCACGACTTCATCAGGGTTGACGTTTTCGTTAGGTTCTGTACCAATCAAGTCCCGCACTAGCTGCTTCACCATTGGCATCCGTGTAGAACCACCAACTAACACCACTTCTTCAATGTCTCTGGGTGAGAGTCCGGCATCTTTGAGGGCGCGTTTCACTGGTGTCCGCAATCGCCCCACCAAATCACCACACAAACCTTCAAACTGGGAACGTGTTAGACGAGTTTCCAGATGTTTGGGGCCTTCCTGATCGGCAGCAATAAAAGGTAAGTTAATTTCGGTGATGCTGACAGAGGAAAGTTCAATTTTTGCCTTTTCCGCAGCTTCCATCAGACGTTGTAAAGATTGTCTCTCGCGTCTTAAATCTACCCCTTCGGCTTCCAGAAATTGCTCTGCTAGCCAATCTACTATTACTTTGTCAAAATCGTTACCACCAAGTTGCGTATCTCCACTGGTAGCCTTGACTTCAAATATCCCATCGCCTACTTCTAAAATCGACATCATTTACTGATTTTTCAAATCCGGCTGCAAAATTACGAAGGTTTCAAAAAAGAACCACGATTAATTCCTTTTTTTCGCAAAATTCATCAAAAACAATACTTTTCAGATAGCCCCGGCAACCCCCGTGGGCTTGCTCACGCCATTTTCGTTAAATGCCTCAATCGCAAAGTAATATTTAACCCCAAGATTCAGTGCCCTGACCTCTTTTTCATTCGGCTCATCACCCCAGATCTGGTAGGTCTGATACAGTTTGTCAGGTGCCACACCCCAAAGGATGTTGTAGCCGGTAGCCCCCTCCACCTTATCCCATTTGATAAAGGCATTTCTTTCATCCTTATCCCTCACGGCTTTCAGGTTCTGAGGGGTGGCCGGTGCAAGCCCGCCACCATTTCCGAAAATACGGATATCACTCACTGCCAGGTTTGGCATTGGCACATGTATGTTTTCGAATTTGATGTATCTGAAATTGACAGGCTTCGGCAATTCAATGTAAGCATTCGGACGGTCACGTTTCTCATTGGTATTGTCTGCAATTTTTACCCAGGTTTTCTGATCATTGGATCCGTAAATCCTGAACTGGATATAAACCTTAGGCTGGTTGCTGTCATAGATGTCTGATTTATAATCGGTGTAATTGATCTGGAGGGCATTGATCGTGCATTTCTTTTCCAGATCGATACTCAGCCACTCGCCGCTTTTATTGCTTCCGGCTACCCAGAATGTCCTCGGGTTTTCGTCTGTGGTCAGGCCGGATTCAAATTTACTTTCTTTCTGAGAAGAGGATTTTGTTGGTTTTTTATAAGACAACAACATCCAACCTGTAAACAACTCATCTTTGTCTGTCCATTTCTTCGTTGGAAGTCGGTGAGGAAAATCGGCGAAGCGGCTGTTGCCGAACATCTGGCCATCTTTATCAAAACCGGCGGGAATCATATCGATTCTTCTTTCAAAATTCCAGTTGACTGCTATCCAGGGAGTGCCCATGTTCCAGTAGTTACCGTAGTTATCCTTAAAAGTGCACCCATGGCCCATTCCCTGCATAAAGCCTCCGGGTTTGTAAGCAATCGGGTTATAGGATGCATAAGTAAACGGCCCCAGGGGGTTGTCCCCGACATAGGTTCCGTTGGCATATACATTATACTCTGTGCCGGGGGCTCCGTACTGCAGATAATATTTCCCATTGTGTTTGGTCATCCACGCTCCTTCCGTAAAGGGCGTGATTTCAGACCTGTGGTCTTGCCCGAACCTCTCCCAGCCATGGTTTTTGGGATCAAGGTAAATCAGGGGTTTATAATCTGATTTATAGGTCAGCTTTTTGTTCTTGTCCAGCTGAGCTCCGAATAAAGGATAGGTATTGGACGAGCCCCAGTACATATACCATTCTTTCAGCTCTTCGTCATAAAACAAGGCCGGGTCCCACGGACCGATATCTTTAGGCAATTGCGGCAGCCATCGGTTATAAAAATGCAGTTTGCCGTTTTCAGGAGTAGTGGTATAAAAGATCGGTCTTTGCTGAAAAGTCGACTGAAACAGAAAAAGCGTATCGTCTTTTGACCAGGCGGCCGGGGCACACATGTCTTCCATCGGCCAGCGGCTCGGGGTAATGTATCTCCAGTCTGACAAATCTTTCGAATGCCAGTACCCTCCCTGGATGGTATGAAACAAATAATATTCCCCTTTATGATTCACGATCACGGGGTCAGCTCCGGACCGGTAAGAAATCTTGTCGTTGACCTGCTCCCAGTTATATTGGTAATTAATGTCCATGGGATTACAATACGTTTTGTTCTTGTGGCCATTGGGAGCCGGGATGTTAAGTTGTGGAGATTGAGCAAATCCGCTCATTGAAATCGCAAAGGCAATACAAAACAGGATGGTTCTTTTCATGATCATTGTGATTAAAATATTCCCGTCAAAAATAGGAAAAATTCTGTAATTTCTCAGAATCGTCACAATGAGAAGTGTGTTTATAAATCCTGTGGCTTTATTTCATCAACGGCTCCATTTTCCATACTCCTTGTTCCTGTCTCCCATCACCCTTCCTTCACCTTACTACCCGAATACGCGATGACCACCCCGCAAAAAATGATGAGGGCAATGCCCATAAAACTAGTCAGGTGAGGAATGGCGTCGCCCAAAAGCACCCCGAAAAAGACCGAAAAGACAATATTGCTGTAGCCCATCGCCGAAACCGGCCCTACTTTTCCATAGGTGAAAGCCTTGGTCAGATAGATTTGTCCGATCAGGGCTGAAATGCTGAGGGCCCATATCCAGACCCATTGTATCCCGTCAGGCATCGTGAATTTCCCGACCAGGAATCCCAGGTAATCAGATTCAATATAATACCCGGCCATCAAGGAGAAAACCGGCAACAGAATGCCCGACAACATAAAAGAAAGAACAATAGACCGAGAATCGTAGATTTTACTCAGTCCTTTGATGCTGAGATAGGCGAGTGCCGTTAATACCGCATTCAGAAGGCCGATGCTATGGTTTTTTAGTGAAAAGATATCAATTGAAATCTGTGGCAGAAAAATAAGGCATATCCCTGCAAAGCCGATGATCACAGCTATCCATTCCTTGGGTTTCATTTTTTCCTTAAGATACACCGCCGAAAAGACTGCCAGGAAAACCGGGTAAGATTGCTGGTAAGTGATGGCCACTCCAAGCCCGATTTTGGTGATGCTGTAAAAGAAAGTATAAAGGGCAAGCGTCCCGGTAATCCCCCTGAAAATCAGCAAAAAAGGCTTTCCCCCGATCTGGACCAGCGGCCGTTGGTTAACCGAATAAAAGATGAAAATCACACCGATGCAATTCCTGAAAAACACCAGTTCCACAGAGCTGATGTCTTTTCCCAAAACCCTGGTGCAGGCCCCGGAAACAGAAAAACAAAATGCGGCAATGACCATGTAAACAATGCCTTCTGAACCCTTGTCTATTTTCAATTCTTTCTGATTAACAGCCGTAAAATTAAAGGATTCAGCATCATTTTCTTCCGGTTTTTTTATAATTATTAATGCCGTTAGCATCAGATATTTCAAATTTAAAGCCCTTTCAGTCAGTTCAGTCAAAAAAAATGTATTGGTATGCTTGCATAACAATTTTTTATTTCCTTATTTTGTGATGGTATGCTTGCATACTATTTATCCGAACTTATTAAATACCTTAAGATAATGTCAGCAACAGCAGAAAAAACTTCATTGAATGGTGGCGAATTTTTGATCCGCGAAACAGAAGCACACCAGGTTTTTATTCCGGAAGAATTTTCGGAAGAACAACAAATGATTGCAGATACTTGCAGGGATTTTTTGAAAACAGAGATTCATCCCCGCCTGGAAGAAATTGACAAAGCCAAATCTCCCGATCTGATGTCTTCATTGATGGACAAAGCCGGAGAACTGGGTTTATTAGGTACGGCTGTTCCTGAAGAATACGGTGGGTTCGGAATGAATTTTAATACCTCTATGCTCGTAGCAGAGGTATTGGGTGCAGGACACTCCTTTTCTGTGGCTCAATCAGCCCACACCGGGATCGGCACCTTACCTATCTTATATTACGGTAACGAAGAACAAAAAAACAAATACCTGCCCAACCTGGCCTCAGGTGCCTGGAAAGCGGCTTACTGCTTAACAGAACCGGATTCAGGATCAGATGCGAACTCAGGCAAAACCAAAGCTGAGTTAAGTGCAGACGGCAAGACCTATAAAATCAACGGACAGAAAATGTGGATCACCAACGGTGGTTTTGCAGATATTTTTATCGTATTCGCCAAAATCGAAGACGACAAAAACCTGACCGCATTCATCATCGAAAAATCGTTCGGTGGCATTACCATGAACGAGCCTGAGCAAAAACTGGGTATCAAAGGTTCTGACACCCGCCAGGTTTTCTTCAATGACTGTGTTGTTCCGGTTGAAAACATGTTGTCGGCCAGAGGAAACGGTTTCAAAATCGCGGTTAACATCCTTAACATCGGTCGTATCAAACTGGCCTCCGCAGCAGTGGGTGGATCAAAAGGGGTATTGAACCAGGCGATTAACTACGCCAACGAACGCAAACAATTCGGCATCTCGATCGGAAGATTCGGAGCCATCAAACATAAACTGGCCCAGATGGCCACTAAAATCTGGGTTTGTGAATCTGCCAATTACAGGGCCGGACAAAACATAGACGACCTGATAGACACCCTGAAAGGCGAAGGCCTGACAGACGCCGAAGCCAAGTTAAAAGCCCTGGAACAATTTGCCATCGAATGTGCCATCATGAAAGTGTATGGTTCTGAGGTGCTTGACCTGGTAGCTGATGAAGGTGTTCAGATCTATGGCGGTATGGGCTACTCAGCCGATGCTCCGATGGAAAGAGCTTACAGGGATTCGAGAATCAACAGGATCTTTGAAGGAACCAACGAGATCAACAGGATGCTTGTACTGGACATGTATCTGAAAAGAGCCATGAAAGGCGAGCTTGACCTGATGGGTCCTGCAACAGCCGTA
>NZ_JAIVFR010000461.1 GCF_020829685.1 Nostoc sp. CHAB 5715
GTGGCGTGCTATCACTGCTGTGATCGTCAATTATCCATACTTCGTACTGCCCACCTGGATATTCCAGATTACAAAGATTTTTAACTAATTTAGCAATTACCGCTTCTTCATTTTTCGCAGCCACTAACACAGATACAGAGGGCAAATCTCCCTGTATTTCTTTTGGATAACGACGGGATTTAGTAAACACTACCACCAAGGCATGAAATCCTAGAATGGTGGTCAGTCCTAGAATAAATATAGAAGCCCAAGAAACTAAATGTAGAGCGATCGTGCTACTCCAGACGATAGTCAAGACTAGAGCCGCTTTGCGTCTACGACCTTGAAACCGGGGTGTTAGAGACACAGGATCTGTCTCTAACACTGACTCCTCATTTGCTGATAGGTCAGACAACAAGGAGTTGAGCGGATCAAGCTCTTGATAAGAATCTTCTTCGGGCCAGGAATTCGCTGGCATAGGTTAGGTTGCTTGATTCAAAAACCACTATTTGTCTACAGTTAGTAATTTTACGGACAAATATCCCTAAGCTACTTTTCCCGATATTAATCGGAATGGGCAAACTGCAATACCCGCTATCCCTAAGCCAAAAGCCGATGGGACTACCTTTGTTGCCACCGCTACTCTGCGTAATTACCTCGCATTAACCACCTTTGCTACTCTTAGACAGAGGCTTGATTCCTTTGATAGCCATTTAGGCAGGAAGCTTGTAGAGTAGGACTTTCTTCAATGAGAACTCCGATTTGGGCAAAGTAATAACAAGGTAGCAGCAGCTCGGTGTTGGGAGAAACAGCAATAATAACATCCACAACTTTACAGTGCGGATTTTTAGTGTTATTTTGCCCAGCGTCGATAAAAGTTAATGCAGCCTCATTCTAACCGAAATTTTAATATTTCTTAGCAGTAACTTCATTTTTGGGCATGGGGTAGGGGGAGATGAGGGAGTAGGGGGAGATGAGGGGGTAGGGGGAGATGAGGAAGCAGGGGGAGATAAGGGAAGTAAGTTCTTCCTCATCCCCCTCATCCCCCTCATCCCCCTCATCCCCTTCATCCCCCACTCCCCACTCCCCACTCCCCACTATGTGCTTTAGACACATCTTTTGGGAATACTAGTAACATCCATTAATATCCCTAGTTGCCAACTAACTTGAGGAATATTTAATAATGTCTATTGACCAACTCCAGCCTGCCACTCAACAACAAGCCAGTGTTTATTTACCTTATGTTCAAGGCGCTAGGCGCAATTTCTTACCCTATGCCATTAGCCTTTATCAAAAAGGGGTCTTGGAGGGACACCGGAAGATAGAAGCCAGTGAACATGTTCCCTTTGTCGCCTCCTGGAATGTTGCGACTTTACCCTCAGACTTAACCCGTTGCCGAATCCAGTTTGATGGCAACGCTGAACTGAGTTACGAACTGATGATGGCTAGTTTCGAGTTTATTAATTTTTTAATTGAAGTTATGGATAACTATAAACGTCATCGTGCGACCGATTTTTCACAACCGTTTTATCGCAAACTACTGCGTATAGACGATTGATTAAACTCAGCCGGACTTTTGCAAGTTCGGCTTGTCTTTAAAACTCAAAATCTCAGAAGCCTAACTCCCATTCCAATGCGCTGAGATTCATTTAAAATTTTTCTCAAGCATGGTTTATTATTTCCAAGCTTCTGATGTAAGTTTCATAGGCAACAAAAAACCTTGTTAATCGCTATTTTTATTCTTGTTTGCGATCGCAGAGCGTATCGAAGATAATCGCTCCTTATATCCCAAAATCTAATTAAAATGACACAGTGGTCTAAGAGCTTTTATCAATATAAGCACTCAAAAATATCAGTTGGTTTACTATCTCTTCAGCCGAACGAATAGCAACCAACTTGAGCAACCCTTGTAACTGTTGCCCTACGGAATAGCGTTGCTGCTGCAACAAGATAATGCCAGCATGATTTCTTTGTGTGGCTAAAAACTCGTTATGCAAGCAGCAGAAGTCTCTTCGGTTGTAGCTATAGATGGCACGCCCTTGCTCTGTTGCCCAAATTAGCTGCTCATCATCAGAATAGCTCTGCCTGCTCACATCGGCCACTGTCACAACATCCAAGGGGTGCATTACAGAAAGCTTTGATTAGGGACTTCTCAACGCTGTCCTCATCTAAATACAAACGAATTTGGCTCACTGTCTCTTTGCCGTGTATTCAGCTTCCAAACGGTCGTATTCTTCAATTTCTGCGGCAATCTCCGTGTCAATTACTTCCTGGTTAGCATAGTAATAAGCTAGGGCTGCATAAACTTGTGCCAACATTAGCTGTGGTCTTTCGACAACTATCTCTTCCGGTTTCATGCCTGCGTTGAAATTGATCGCAATGTTGTGTACCGTGATCCGGTGTCCCGCAATTCGAGGGCGACCACCACAGGTTCCCGGTGTGCTGACAATTAGCGTGCCAATGTCGGTAATGGTTTGCATGGCTTCTTTAGTGAACTGAGCAATTTAAAACTTCTTCCAATCTAGAAATATAAATGTCCAGTTATTTATTTAACTACCCACAGCAAAATAAAACATTTATCCCTAATAATTAGGAGTTTAGCACTAATCCAAGAATACCAAACATCTTACCTAGATTGGAGACGATAGACTTTTTATAAGAGTAATTTTTGCAAAAACTCGAATTTCCCAACATTTCAAAGCAGGTATGGGGCAATGGTGCGATTAAAACTGTGGCAGTGGGTCGTCTTAGCAATCCCGATCGCTTTCATCATCATTTTCTTACTGGTATCCGCCGGTTCGCAAATTCATGCGTGGGGCATTAATTGGATTTGGGGTGTATTCACCCTTTTATTCGTTGGTTGGCGTTGGCTATTGGTCAAATGGACTCAACCTGCTGTTAATCAAGTGGAAGCTGTATTAGCCCAAGTCCAAGAAGAACTGGAATCGACAGCAGAGGATACAGTAGGGCTACCAGTCGGAAGTGACACCACAAAGCTTGCAGAAGCCGCCCTTCAAGAGATTCTGCAAGCAGCACAAAGCGATCGCCCGATTTGGGAAGACTGGCAAACTTTTTGGACGCGATGCCAGAATTTGGTTGTAGCGATCGCTCATATCTACAATCCTCAAATTCAATATCCGCTACTAAACATTTACGTCCCCCAAGCTTACGGGTTGATTCGGGGAACGGTGGATGATATGGATCGGTGGATGCAAAAGTTATCCCCTGTCCTGAATCAGGTGACGGTTGGGCAAGCATACCAAGGATACGAAGTCTACCGGAAGTTAGAGCCATCGGCTCGGAAATTCTGGAAAGCTTGGAACTGGGCACAGTGGGTCTTAAATCCAGTGGCGGCGGTGGCAAAACAAGCCAGCAAGGGTTCTAGTAACCAAGCAACTCAGCAATTATTAGGGAATTTGAGCCAGTTATTTCGAGAAGCTGCCCTGAGAAACTTATGTCAGCAGGCGATCGCTCTTTACGGACGTGGCACATTACCAGTTTCAGCAACCGTAGTTTCCACACCAACTTTACCCAAGGTAAAAACCCAAACCCTTCGAGAAATCCTGACTCAAGCTCAACCCGCCGAAGCAGTTGAGCAAAAACCCGTGAATATTCTGCTGGTGGGGCGCACGGGATCGGGAAAAAGTAGCCTGATTAACACCCTATTTCAGGCGGATCTCGCAGCCGTTGATGTTTTACCCAGTACCGATCGCATTCAAAATTATCAATGGCAGACTCAAAGTGGGGAAACCCTAACACTTTGGGATACACCTGGTTACGAACAAGTCAACCGTGCCGATCTGCGAAACCTAGTGCTTGATTATGCCATCAACGCAGATTTGCTGTTATTAGTCACCCCTGCCCTCGATCCTGCCCTGCAAATGGATGTGGACTTTCTGCAAGATATCAAAGCAGAAGTTGCAGATTTACCTGCGATTGCGATCGTCACTCAAGTAGATCGTCTGCGTCCGATCCGCGAATGGCAACCGCCTTATGATTGGGAATGGGGCGATCGCTCAAAAGAAATTGCCATTCGAGAAGCCACCGAGTATCGTGCCAAACTGCTGGGAAACTTTTGTAATCTAATTGTGCCTGTGGTTACAAGTGACAGCAAAACAAATCGAGTTGCTTGGGGAGTAGAGGCGCTATCGTTGGGATTAGTGGATGCGATCACACCAACTAAGCAACTCCGTCTCGCTCGCTTTTTACGTAACCTCGAAGCCCGCACCATCGCCGCAGCCAAAATCATCGACCATTACACCTTCCAAATGGCGACAACACAGGGACTAACGGCATTGCTCAAAAGTCCCGTCCTCCAGTTTGTTTCTACCCTATCAACTGGATCTCCAACCCTAGCATATATGCTGGCACAGCAAATTCCTGTGGAACAGTTGCCGATTGTGATTGGCAAACTCCAAATGGGATATGAGCTTTTCTCGCTCTTGAATACAGATAACCTTAACCCGCTCAACTTTGAATTGCTATCCCTCTGGCCGCTATTGCTGGAAAATTCCGCTTCACCCGATCGCAACGCTTGGGCATTTGGTCACGCCCTAGTGGAATACTGGACTGAAAATTTAATGGTAGAACAACTCCGGGAGCGATTTGAGTATTATTTGGCAATCGCCAAATAAATTGTCTGCATTGAAGAATTACCTGTTGGCTGATATCAAGTTCGGCAAATTACTTACGATATGTCATTGCGAATGTAACGAAGTGGAATGAAGCAATTCACTTGCGCTTTGGGATTGCCGCGCTTCGCTCGCAATGACATAAATATTAAGTCGGACATGATATGACTCGCCCGCCTAGAACTAAAGTTCAAGGCTAATAGCTAAAGTCTACTCAAGTAGACTAAAGATTAGACTTCTTGCAGAAGTAGGGATGCATGGTAAGGGCCATACGGATTTCTGATCCACTGGGTGCGATCGGAGCTTACTGGAGTACACCACATCGAGCCACGTCCGAAGAGATAGAACTGCTTGAGATTTTTGACCGACACTACAGCAGTTGCGATCGCCAACGTTCAACTTTACCAGAAACTGACGAATCAAAACGCCCTTAAAGACAAATTTATTGCCATGCTAGCTCACGAGTTAAGGAATCCCGTTGCCCCCATCTCGAACGGAGTTCAGCTACTCAAGTTGAAGTTAGGCGAGACTGGTGCAGTCGGACAAACAGTTTTAATGATGCATAAAGTTTTCCAAGCCAGATGGGATGATCTGGGTGGATCTCTCATTTATTCCGGGTGAAAATGGCTCAGGCAGTGTAGCGGTCTTATCTGTAAGAGACTCAGGCATAGGGATAGACCCGACAATTTTACCAGAACTATTCGAGCCATTTACCCAAGTCATAACAATCCATGACTGATAAAACTCAATACTTGTTGAAATTAGTAAAACGCAATGTCAAAGCGTATATCACCAACCCGAAAACGAAAGCTGTAATGGTTACAGGCTCAGTCGCAGAAGGGCTGTGCGATGAATATTCAGATTGCGATGTGATGCTTTATTATGATGAATTGCCTTCTGAAGAAGAGTTGCACCTTGCGCGTCAGCAAAATCAGGGTTCAGAGTTGATCGGGATTTTGGGCGATCGCCAAGAGGGTGCGATTGGTGAGAGTTTCCTTTTCAGAAGGCAGAAGGCAGGAGGCAGAAGGCAGAAGGCAACCCACCCTTAAAAGAGTGGGATTGAAACAAGGACGTTTTATACCTCGCTGCAAGCAGTCTCGGTATAATTATAAGTTTAAACTGGG
>NZ_JAIVFR010000462.1 GCF_020829685.1 Nostoc sp. CHAB 5715
TCGGCATTTTATTGGGAACAGCGTGATAAACCTTTCCAAGTCGTCTTTCGTCAAGTTGAATTTCCTTGGACATTTTTAGATTGGCGAGAATTATCATACAAAGAACAGCAAGCGCGATTAGAGGAGTACCAAATCCTAAATACGATCATGGTAACCGCTTTGTTGCCGACGGAGTTACCAGTGTCCATCCTGTTCAGTATGGGGAACGTTGCCAAGGAAATGCTAACTGTGTTCCCATCTGTCCGGTTCAAGCGAAATATGATGCTCGCAGAACTTTAGCTAAAGCCTTTGAAACCGGTCGAGTTCATGTACTCTACCAAGCAGTGGCTTATCGGGTAGAATGCGATCGCGAAAATGGTCGCGTCACTGCCATTCACTATAAGCGTTATGAGAACCCCAATTCTAGTGAGTACACTACAGGAACCGCTAGAGGAACATTATTTGTCTTAGCGACTAATGCCGTTGAAAACGCTCGGCTATTGCTCGGTTCTGATTTGCCTAACACCAGTGGAATGATAGGGCGGCATTTAATGGATCACCCTTTCACCTTAGCTTGGGCTTTGATGCCTGAAGTGACTGGCACTATGCGAGGGCCTCTTGTTACATCAGGAATCGGAACATTTCGTAAAGGCGATTTCCGTCAAAGACAATCCGCCTTCGCGGTAGATATTCATAATGATGGTTGGGGATGGGCAACCGGATCGCCCAAGGGTGAAGTGGAAGATGCAGTCGATAACAAACACAAATATGGACAAGAACTGCGCCAGACATTGATTAGTCGGATTTCAAGACAACTGCTGCTGGCTTTCATGTGTGAATTACTCCCCGAGTACAGTAACCGAGTAACAATCGATCCGAGGCACAAGGATAAACTGGGTAATTATCGTCCCGTCATTAGCTTTAACCTACCCGACTACAGTCGCAGAACCCTTGCCTACACGAGAAAAGTCTCTCGTGTAATCTTCGAGCGTTTAGGAGCGGAAGATTATACCAACTATGATCCTAAAGACCCCGCCTATTTTGAATTTGAGGGTGAAGGTTACGTATACAAAGGCGGAAACCACTTTTCGGGAACTCATATCATGGGAACGACACCATTCGATTCAGTTGTTGATCGTCATCTGCGTTGTTGGGATCATCAAAATCTTTTTCTAGTTGGCGCAGGAAGTATGCCAACCATTGGTAGTTCAAATACAACATTGACCATTGCCGCGCTGAGTTTTAGGCTTGCCGAGCAAATGCTTAAAGAATTAAATTCTCATAATTTGCAAGTCAGTAATTTGCAAGTCAGTAATTTGCAAGCCAGTAATTTGCAAGCCAGGTAGGGCGTGTCATCAATTAAAATTACGCTCCATCAGGGAAAGGCTTTGGGCAGTTTTAATCCAAAACTTCATGAGGGCTGAAATTCAGCCCTAGATGGAGTTCTACGGCTATTTGATCATACGCCCTAGTACCCCTTACACAGTCGAAAAAACATTGCGAGTAGACGTTATGACTACAGTCTCCGATAGCTTAAAGTTGATTACAACGGTTGACCAATTGAAGTACTATCTCATACAGGCAATGAAGATAGAACATGCAACCATTCCCCCTTACATGACAGCACTTTACTCCATTAAACCCGGAACGAATTTAGAAGCTTTCCATATTATCCGGGCGGTTGCTGTAGAAGAAATGCTACATCTAACTCTCGTGGCTAATGTTTATAATGCGGTGGGAGGATCGTTTGAATCACCAGTCCTGAGGGCACCTGATTTTATTCCCAAATATCCTAGCTATCTGCCTACAGGATCTACAGATTTTAAAGTAGGTTTAAGCAAGTTTTCCAAAGAGACTATAGAGACCTTTCGTCAGATTGAACGGTCTCAACACGTTCCAGAAAGTATGCCATTAGTTGCATCTCGAAGCTTAGAAGAACGTTTTTTGGAAGTTATAGGCTTCGATCCGACCAAGACTTTCTACAGCATTGGCTTATTTTATGCAGAGATCATTCGTGGTCTGAATGCACTCTATAAAGAGAAGGGGACCGATCTATTTTGTGGCGATCCTAAGCGACAAATTACCCCGGAATACTACTATAACGGTGGTGGAGACATCATCCCAGTGACCGATCTGCGTTCAGCCATACGAGCCTTAAAAGTGATTCAAGATCAGGGTGAGGGGTCAAGAAGCGAAACGATCTATGATGCAGAACGAGAACTAGCCCATGACTATCGTTTTCAGCAAATACTATTAGGCAAATATTATCTGATCGACAAGGATGATCCGACAAAATCTGATAAGCCCAATCAGCCTACAGGTGATTCGTTTACCGTAGATTGGGACGCAGTTTATCCGATTAAGGATAATGCCAAACTGAGTGATTATCCCGAAGGATCAGAAGTGCGTACAGCAGCCTTAGAGTTTCAGTCCGCCTATAGTGACTTCTTAACCAAGATTGAATACGCTTTTAATGGACATCCTGAGCATTTGATTCCCGCAGTTGGGGGAATGTTCCGCCTTAAAGAACAGGCTAATAGTTTAATGCGTAACCCTATTCCAAGCAGTCCAGGAGTTAATGCGGCTCCTCTTTTTCGGTTAGACCAGCCTTAGATAACTTTGACTTGCGGATCTAAACTTTTTGTGGAGGTAAATAACTGATGGATATTAATGCACCTGAGTTTATCGAGTATTTCCTCAATCTCTCAGTCGTCCTTACAGGTTTTTCCAAGTTTCACTTGCAGGGAACAGGCGTTGCTACTCTTTATTTTGAAACCATTCGGGACATCATTGGTGAAGATATCTTTGGAGAACTGTTAACAACTTTTCATCAGTTGGAGCTTGAAAAAAAAGAAAAAAAGCACGAATCAATCATACAAATTCTGGCGTCTGAAAAATTTGGCCCGATCGCCCGCAATATCATCAAGGTTTGGTATATGGCCACCTGGTATGCACTGCCACAATCCTGGCGGGATGTTTTTGGAACCAAAGAAAAGGATGGAACCTTTATTATCAGTCCCCACGCCTATCCAGAAGGACTTTTATGGACTGCGATCGGTGTTAACCCACCTGGCGCGAAAGGCCAGGGATACGGAACTTGGAGCGAACCCCCTTTAGTCAGCCTTACTAAAAGCTAACATCCTTTCTGGGTAGGGTTAACGATGTTTAGCTTCGCCTCACTCAACCTCTAAAAAAAGACCCATCTTTGATCCTGACAAAATTGCAAAAATTTCTAGTTTTAAGACAAAACATGAGTATTACATCTTGGTTTCGTAAACTCTCTGCCATTGCCCTCTCGATTTTCCTTAGCTTAACGATCTTTACTTTGCCCGCTAACGCTTTCGTTGCGACAGATTACCAAAGGTTGCTTGTGACAAACGCCTGTGCTAATTGTGATCTATCGGAAGTGGATCTATCGAACAAAGATTTATATGGCAGCGCACTCGGTGGGGCAAATCTATCCAAAGCAAATCTCTCTGGTGCCCTACTCAATGATGCAAAGCTTCAAGGAGCTAATTTAACCGGAGCCAATCTATCGGGAGCTATCCTGATGGGAATCACCTTGTCGGATGCTAACCTAACAGGGGCTAATCTTTCTCAGGCAGATTTGTATAATGCCCTCATGAGTAAGGCAACGTTGTTAAACGCGGATTTAACCGATGCAGATTTAACAGAGGCCATTATCTCTGATGCAGATTTGTCTAATGCTTCGGGGAAAAATGCAAAGCTAAAAGGAGCAATTCTTTCTCGAGCCAATTTATCGAGTGCAGATTTTTCCAGTAGCTACATGAGAAATACAAGGTTATCAGATGCCGTTCTTAAGGGAACTAAGTTCTATGGAACCGATTTGGCTAATTCGCTTATGCCTGACGGGACTACTTATAACGGAGATGTTGCAAAGTTTGGGGCTAATCAGTGAGACCTGAATCCTTACGGGTAATCTTGATGACGAGGCCGAAGAATATTTGAACACGCATCCTCGAAAAGGTATTTTAATACATCGTTTTGAGCATTCTATTCGTCACCAACTCTTGTCCGTGTACTGAAAGAAGAATTTCAGGAACTCCAATATGCATAGCATTCACAAATGTCTATAGTCTGTGAAGGTTGCACAGACAATAATGAATTTGTCACTTAGAGCGGTGCTGGCACTTTAAATTTGGAAAAAAGTTGCACACCGCATTAAGTTCATTGCAATGGTTAGCAATGAGTTTTATTTATTTTTGACTCATTGCTGATTGTTTGAGAGTTCTACTTTTATAACCAATCAAAGATTAGGAATCACTAAGTCATGTTTGCAAAGAATCAGCGCAAGATGAATAAATCATCAGTTTTCTACAAAATCAAAGGGATTAGTAGTTTATTTGCCCTATTATTTATCTTTATTTTGGTGGGGATAACTAGCTTAACGCTTCCCGCAACTGCTGCTCCAAGTGGAAACAATTCTGTTTTGGTGTCTCTGGTTTCCCCTTCATCTACTAAACCTGCGATATTAGAGCCAACATTTGATCGCACAAAAGTCAATTTGGGCATTACGCCGACTGGTTGGAGTAATAGTGATGATCTTACTATTGATCTCATACCTCCTATCCCTTTCCAGCAGATTTTAAGTGAAACGGCACTATCTGGCTTCCAAGGTTCGCAAATGTCACCTAAATATCCGAAAGATATGAAGGTTTTAAAAAGAGAGTTAAAACTTCGTAACTTGAGAATTTCTGAACCTTGGGTGGGAACTCTATTCACTGAAAAAGGAAAGGAAGATGAAACCTTTCAAGAATTCGATAAACAAGTAGCCTTCATGAAGGAGATGAAAGGCAAAAATATTGTGGTTGCTGAATTGGGTGGTGCTGTTCATCAGAAGAAATGCGTAGACCCTCTAGTTAACAGGCCACATTTTACTGACGAGCAATGGTCGGATTTAGTGAATGGGCTGAACACACTCGGTTCAATTGCAAAAGAAAACGGTATGCAGTTGGTCTATCATCCCCATATTGGTACGGGAGTAGAAAACTCTACTGATATTGATCGGTTGATGAACGGTACTGATCCCAAAAATGTTAAGCTGCTTCTCGATACTGGTCATTTGTACTACGCAGGAGTTGATCCTCTGACAGTAACTAAAAAATATTCTAATCGGATCAAACACGTTCATCTGAAAAATATTCGTCAGCCAGTTTTAGACGAATCAAAAAAAACTGGTCGTAGCTTTTTAGATTCCATCCGAGAAGGGATATTTACTGTTCCGGGAGATACTGCTGGCGCAATTGATTTTCAGCCAATTTTACAAGAGCTTGCTAAAGCTAACTATGAAGGCTGGCTGATGGTGGAAGCAGAACAAGATCCTAATAAAGCTGAACCTTTGACATACGCGCTACTTGCTCGCAATTATCTACGCAAAGTGACTAGTTTGTAGCAAAAATAGAAACCCAGACCTCAACGAAGTAGCTCTGGGTAGTTTCTCTCATCAAAATCAACAGTTCTTCAACCGGAGTTTAACTATGATAGCTAGCGATAAAGACAAGATCAGAGAGATATTTGAAGAAGTATATGCCAATAATGTTAAATCTGAAGATTTGGCTGGTTATGGCGAAATGTATACAGAAAATGCTCTTTGGATGGCACCGAATGTCCCCGATCGCGTTGGGATTAGTGATATTGTTGAAGGGTTTAGCGAGCAAATTGCTAACAACAGGATCGATCCAATTTTCACTGCCGAAGAAATCGAAGTCATTGGCGATTTTGGTTATGTC